>JBFFMB010000025.1:0-9712 GCA_041554455.1 Bacteroidales bacterium | reverse complement strand
GTGAGTAATAGTAGATTTTTCGCTTTCATGACTTTTCATTTTAGTTAGACATTTTTACAGAGTACTGTCCATCTAAATCCAAATATCGTTCCGAAAAATGAAATTAAAGGAATAATGACTGTTTTATCTTATCAAAAGCCTGCCAGTCCTATAATTCTGACTTTGAAATTTCTAATAAATATGCAATGACCAATTTCCAAATATCAACTAATAATCATGACCCAAATCATAATTGTATTAGATCTATCTTTAATAATTTAAAGAAAATTAAGTAATTGAGAATTGAAATTTGTTTTTTGAATTTTGGAATTAATTTCAATTAAATTAGAAAAAAATTGAGCTATGAAAACAATTAAATATTGTCTTCCTGTTGAGCTTGAATAGCAGTGATCAAAACAGTGTTTACAATATCTTTGACTAAGCATCCACGACTTAAATCATTCACTGGTTTATTTAAGCCTTGTGAAACCGGTCCAACGGCTACAGCACCTGCAGCACGTTGCACTGCTTTGTATGTATTATTCCCTGTATTTAAGTCTGGGAAGATATAAACCGTAGCCTTACCAGCTACTTCACTATTTGGCATTTTTTGACGAGCAACCGTTGGATCAAAAGCAGCATCGTATTGGATAGGTCCTTCAATTTTTAAATCCGGGCGACGTTTACGGGCTATTTCGGTAGCCGAGCGAACTTTATTAACGTCGGCTCCTTTTCCAGATTCTCCTGTTGAGTAAGAAAGCATCGCAATGCGAGGTTCGATACCAAACATACGTGCAGTGTCGGCCGAACTTATAGCGATATCCGCTAATTGCTCATCATTGGGATTAGGATTAATCGCACAATCGCCATAGACCAATACACGATCCGAAAAACACATAAAAAAGCAACTGGAAACTATCGAAAAGCTAGGCTTTGTTTTAATAAATTCAAAAGCTGGCCGAATCGTATGTTGAGTTGTATGTGCAGCTCCTGAAACCATTCCATCAGCATGTCCTTTATGAACCATCATTGTTCCTAAATAACTAACATCGTGCATAATATCATGAGCCATTTCACGGGTAATTCCTTTTTCTTTTCGAAGATTATAATAAGTAGCTGCATAATCATTGATCAAATCATTATCATAGGGATCAATGATATTCACGCCATCCAATTTTAAATGTAAAGTTTCTGCTTTTTTATAGATTTCCTCTTCATTTCCAAGAATCGTAATATCAACCACATTTCTGCGAAGTAATAATTCGGCGGCTAATAAAATCCGATCATCATCTCCTTCGGGCAATACAATATGTTTACGGTTAGAGCGTGCACGTTCAAATAATTCATATTCAAACATGAGTGGAGTAAGAACTCCCTCAGTTTTCAATGAAACTAATTCCTTTATTTTTATTCTATCAACAGCTTCTTCAAAATGACCCAAAGCCATCGCCATACGTCTTTCGTTATCAGGAGTTAGGGTTGATCGAATAGAGCTAATTTTTAAAGCTGTTTCATAAGTTTCCGTTTCAACACTTAAAATAGCTACAGGTAGTTTTTTAATTCCTTTAATCAACTTCAATACTTCAGGGGCAGGATTTAGTCCACAGGTTAAAATAATACCGGCAATTTTTGGAAAATTATCTGACATCAGAGTCATTAATAATCCAATCAGAATATCGGTACGATCACCTGGTAAAATGATTAAGGTTCCATTATTAGTGCTCTTGAGTAGATTTTCAATACTCATTGCTCCTATTTTGAAATCATTGATATCATAATCCAAAACCAGATCATCGCCATAAATACGCTTGGCATTCAAAGCTTTGCTAACACGACGAATAGTAAGCTTTTGTAGAGAAGATTGTTCTGGAATGATAAAACGAAGCTCCCCAATCTCACTCACTTTATCAACAATTGCTTTTATTTCCTTTAAATCCGTTATTTTAGCTCGATTAACAAAGACACCCTTATAAGTTGTTTTTTCACGACGTAAAACGGTTTTGATCAACTGTATAGTATCGCTTATATCTACAACGCTTTTAGTATTCGCATTCACAACAGCTAATACAGGAGCTCCTAAATGGTTGGCAACACGAGCGTTAAAATCAAACTCAAATGGACTTAAAGATCCTTTAAAATCAGTACCTTCAATCAATACAAAATCGCATTGCGATTCTAATTGCTTATATTTATTTAATATATTCCCATATAAACTATCAATATCACCCGCCTGAATCAAATCAAAAGCTTCATCACTGGTAAGCCCATACATTTCATCATGATTGTAGGGAAGATTGAATTTTTTTTGCACCAAATTTATATCATGATCAACCTTCTCATCTAAATGAACTATTGGTCTAAACAATCCTACTTTACTTAGGTTGCTAAGAAGAATATTCATTACTCCAAGCACAATTAATGATTTTCCTGAATCTGTTTCGGCTGCTGCCAGATATAAATTTTTTGACATTGATCTATTCTATTTTTTGTTCTTTTATTTGGGGCTGCAAAGATAAACATATATTATATATTAATTAGGCATTACAAGCATATTTCTGCAGCTATTTTTTAGGATTATTTGCAAAAAAAAATAAAACTCATTTTTTAATTTAAAATTACTGTTGTATCTTGCAACGGTTTCTTTAAACAACATTGCTATGGACACAATAAATGTAGAAAATTTCAGAAAGAATTTACGACATTTCGAACGCGAATTACAAAAGCAAAACAGCTCACATTGCTGTAATGGAGCGAGTTTGGTTCAATGCCACACCTTATTAGAAATTTCAAAACATACAGAACTTACTCTGATAAAGTTAGCCAAATCATTGAATTTGGATAAAAGTACTGTTAGTCGTACAGTGGAGGGCTTAGTAAACTTAGGTTTAATAAGCCGAATTATCCCAAAAGAAAATCGCCGAACAATAAACCTCCGCTTAACAACACAAGGAATAGACCTTTGTAAAACGATTAACGATTCAAATAATCTTTACTTCTCACAAGTGCTTAAAGTTATTCCAAAGGAAAATATAAACGCTTTCCTCTCTTCTTTCGAATTAATTGTTAATGCCATGATAAATCTCAATTCAAATGAAAAATAATATAGATAAAGCAAAAAACACCTTTCTGAGCGATAATAACTGTGCTCAAAGCATACTGGCAATACTTGGCCCTGATTACGGACTGAATGAGGATATGGCTTTCAAGCTTACTTCAGGTATGGGCGGAGGCTTGGGTTTACAAGGGAAAACCTGTGGAGCAGTCATTGGGTCATATATGATCTTAGGACTTGAATTTGGAAATCAAATACCAGATGATTATGAATCTAAACAAATCGTGAGAAAAGCCACAGATTTGTTTGTGGAAAAATTTAAAAAACGGCATGGCGATATCGATTGTCCGCTATTGTTAAAAAAAGACTTCCGCATAGCCGAAGAAAAGGAAGAAATGCAACAAACTGGATTAACAGATAAATTGTGTCCCGAATTTATACAAAGCAGCATCGAAATCATTGAAGAAATCAAAAGCGAACTAAAAGAAGCAGGAAGTCTTGATTACTTTGAAGATATTTCAGATGATTGGGACTCCATGAGAAAAGAGTTTTTCTCTGATAACCTAAGAATAAAAGCTTTCGCTAAAGCAGATTTTAAAACGGGGAAAACAGTTGCTGATATTGGCGCAGGATCTGGTTTTATCACCGAAGGCTTACTCAATAAAAACATCCATATTAAAGTAGTTGATCAATCAGCAGCCATGATTGAAGTGATGAAGAAGAAATTTAAAGATTATAAAAATATTGAATACCTGCTAGGAGATGCTGAAAATTTAGGATTAGATCCAAACTCTTTAGATTATGCTTTTTGTAATATGTATCTTCATCATGTGAGTGCGCCTGCTAAAGCCATTAAAGAGATTTACAGCAAGCTCAATCATGGCGGAAAATTAATCATCACAGATTTGGATAAACATAATGATCAGTTTTTAATACTCGAGCAATATGATAAATGGCTGGGTTTTAATAGAAACGATATTAAAAAATGGTTTGAAGAGGCTGGATTCAAAAAAGTAGTCATAGAAAGTCTGGAAGAAGATTGTTGTACAACATCCGCCTGCAAATGCAGCGAAGAAGCAAAAATTAGTATTTTTAAGGCAAGTGGGATTAAATAAACCAACACTAGCAAATAATTCGATACTATAGCCCTGAATTATACACATTCCCGAACAAAACTAGCTTTTATAAAAAGCTGTATGTTAATATTTTCTTAACATTCTGCACATCTGTATGTAACATCTATGCTGTTATTTTGCAGCATAAAATTTTTATATTTATAAAATCAGAATACAAAAAATTAAAAACGAAGAAATGAAAAAAATTGTAATCACTTTAATCTTAGGTCTTTTAGCAGGAAACTTTGCTTATTCACAAACTAATAAAGATTTTGAACCCAGTGGGAAAGCAAGTGTGAAAATTTTTACAAACTTTCACTCTAACTTCTCTGATGGTGAAAGTCAACAAGCTTTTGAAATAACACGCGCTTATTTCGGTTATGGATATAACTTCAGCAAACACTTCTCGGGAAAAATTCTGCTAGATGTAGGAAACCCTGGAGTTGGAGGACTTCAAATGACCGCATATCTTAAGAATGCTATGGTTACCTATAAACAAAATGGCTTAACAGTTAACTTTGGTTTAATAGGATTAAGTCAGTTTAGCATACAGGAAAAAGCTTGGGGATATCGTTACTTATACAAATCCTTTCAAGATGAACATAAATTTGGCTCAAGCGCAGATCTAGGATTGCATATAGCCTATAAGTTTGACAAAGCTTTTAGTATGGACTTTACGATAGTTAATGGTGAGGGCTATAAAAAGATTGAATCAGACTCAACTTTAAGAGTTGGTATAGGCGCAACAGTGAATCCAATAAAAGAACTAAGCTTAAGAGGGTATTATGACGTCATTAAAAAAGATGATGTCAGCCAACAATCACTCGCATTTTTTGCTGGATACAAAGGCAAAGACTTTAGCATGGGTGCAGAATACAATAAACAAATGAATAATAAAAACATAGACGGAAAAGACTTAACAGGTTTTTCAATTTATGGAACAATCAAACTAGACAACAAATGGAAATTCTTTGGCCGATTTGATGATTTAGCTTCAAACGAATTAACAGAAAACGACTGGAATATTGCTAAAGATGGCAATGTCATCATTGCTGGTTTTGAGTATACTCCCGTAAAAGGACTCAAAATATCGCCCAATTATCAAGGATGGAATCCAAAGGATGAGTCAAAAAAATATATGACAGGAATCTTTATGAATCTTGAGATTGCCTTTTAAATAAACCAATCTAAAAAAAATTAGAAAAAATGAAAAAATTAATATTCCTATTTATTGCAGCACTCATGATCACATCATGTGGCAATACAGAGAAAAAAGCAGATTCTTCTGCATCATCAAAAAAAATAGCCTTAACTGCAGCAGGAGCAACATTCCCAATGCCATACTATAATTTGGTTTTTAAAAATTACACTAAATCACAAGGAACATTGGTTACTTATGGTGGCATTGGTTCAGGTGGTGGAATCCGTAGCTTAAAAGACAGAGTTGTTGACTTTGGTGCAACCGACGCTTTCTTAAGCGACGATAAAGCAGGCGATATGCCAGCAGAAATTCTTCACATACCTACTTGTCTGGGAGCAGTAGTCATTGCTTACAATCTCCCTGGTATTGATGAGATCAAACTCTCGAACGAATTATTAGAGAGCATTTTTATGGGCAAAATCACCAACTGGAAGGATGCAAAAATAAAAGCGGAAAACCCAGGAGTTAACCTCCCCAATATGGACATTACCTTTGTTCATCGTTCGGATGGAAGTGGAACAACTTACATTTTCAGTGATTATATGAGTAAAATTTCCAGCAAATGGGAAACTGAAGTTGGTCGCGGAAAATCATTAAAATGGCCTATTGGAATGGGTGCAAAAGGAAACCCAGGTGTTTCCGGAACAATCAAACAAACAGAAGGAGCCATCGGTTATATCGGATCTGAGTATGCTTTCGCACAAAAAATTTCGTATGCAAAAGTTAAAAATAGTTCAGGAAACTATATTGAACCAAGCATCGAATCAATCAGTGCATCTGCAAATACTGAAATCCCAATGGATACTCGAATTATGTTAACGAATTCATCCGATCCTTATGCTTACCCAATAAGTGGATTTACATGGATCATCCTTTATAAAGAACAAAGCTATGAAGGACGTTCATTTGCACAAGCTGAAGGGACCATTAACTTCTTAAATTGGTTAATTGACAAAGAAGCTCAGGCAATTGCACCTCAAGTACATTATGCTCCACTTCCTGCAAAAGCAGTGGAAAGAGCAAAAGAAATTTTAAAGTCAGTCACTTTTAGCGGTCGCAAGATTTTAAAATAATCTAAATTTCAAGCATGAATAGCGAAAAAATAAGCAAGGGCTTGCTTTTAGCAGCCTCTTTTATAATCCTACTAATTACGACAGGCATGGTACTCTCTCTAGTGAGTGGGTCCATTCCTGTATTTAATGAATTTGGGATTAAATTTATTTTTTCATCTGCTTGGAATCCTACCGAAGGAAAAGAAAATTATGGTGCACTCGCTTTTATTGCTGGAACGGTCATTACATCCATTTTGGCTTTATTAATTGCACTACCCCTCGCCTTTTCAACCTCCTTATTCATTGGTGAATATTATAGAGGAAAATGGTTTGCGAAAGTTTTGGGAACCCTTGTCGATCTTTTAGCTGGGGTACCCTCTATTGTTTATGGATTATGGGGTTTCTATGTTTTACGACCCTTTATTGTTGATTTGGGATTAAGTTCCCAAGGATATGGAATATTTACTTCAGGCTTAATCCTAGCCATCATGATCATTCCTTATGCCACCTCGATAAGCACTGAGATCATCTCAATGGTGCCAAATGATTTAAAAGAAGCAGCCTATTCATTAGGTTCAACGAAATACGAAGTCATATTTAATGTGATCGTCCCAACAGCACGTTCCGGAATTTTTGCCTCTTATATTTTGGCATTCGGAAGAGCACTGGGAGAAACTATGGCCATCACCATGTTGATTGGAAACACCAATGCAATCCCATCAGGATTATTTGATACAGGCAATACTATGGCCTCTGTGATTGCCAATCAGTTTGGAGAAGCCGACGGATTAAAGCTAAGTGCTTTAATCGCTATCGGATTATTGCTTTTTGTAATAACCGGTTTAATTAATGCCGCTGGTAAATTTATTATTAAAAAATTCGCATAATTATCATGCAAGCAATGGTAAGTAAAAAAGGAGCAAACACCTATCGCACTCGGAAAAATAAATTTTTTCTGGGCATGGTTGTATTCTTTTCCTTGCTCACAATATCGCCCATTGTATTAATTATTTACAAGCTATTAGTCAAGGGAATTCGGCAGATAAACCTGAGCTTTTTTACAGAGTCCGCTCCAGATACCCTAGAGGCAATGACTGCTCTAAACAATGGAGAAATTATTCCTGGTGGGATTTTAAATGGGATTACAGGAACACTATTTATGGTCGTTCTGGCATCCATCATGGCTATTCCAATTGGGGTGTTGATCGGAATATATTTATATGAGAATACAACAACACGATATGCAGCCATCATTCGAGATATATCCGATATTATGCAAGGCATCCCCTCCATTGTTCTAGGATTGATCTCTTACATCTGGATTGTAAAAAATGTTACGGGCGGTTATTCAGCTTTGGCTGGTGCAACCGCTTTAGCTATCATGATGTTGCCATTAATCATTCGCTCAACCGAAGAGACGTTAAAGATGCTCCCGGAAAGCATTAAAGAAGCAGCTTTTGCTTTAGGTGTACCCTATCACAAAGTGATGTTGAGGGTTTTAATTCCGAGCAGTTTGAGTGGTTTGTTAACAGGAATACTACTAGCCATTTCACGAGTTTTGGGCGAAACAGCCCCTTTGATGCTCACCGCATTAGGAAGCCCTATCGTGAATTTACAGATTGATCATCCAACGTCGGCTGTACCTTTGTTGATCTGGGAGTTTTATAATGACCCCAATATGGTTGATTTAATATGGAGTTCATCCCTATTTTTAATGGGATTTGTACTCATGCTAAATCTTATATCAAAACACATAGCAGCCAAAAGAGCATAGAATATGGTAGAAACAAAAATAACTATTGAGAATCCTGTATTAAGCATAAGAAACTTATCTGTTGCTTACGAAAAAGGCGGAAAACATGCCGTTGATAATGTTTCGGCTGACATCAAGCGAAATGCGATTACGGCAATCATGGGTCCTTCGGGCTGCGGTAAAAGCACATTGTTACGCGCTTTAAATCGGATGCACGAGCTATACCCCAATATTGAAACCAAAGGGACCATTCTTTTGAATGGGGAAGACATCTCAACAATTTCAAATATCGATTTACGACGTAGAGTAGGAATGGTTTTCCAACGACCCAATCCCTTTCCTACCATGAGTATTTACGATAATGTCATTGCGGGTTATAAACTAAATGGAATACGATTAAAGAAACAACAAAAAGATGATATTGTGGAAGAATCTTTGAACGATGTTGTTCTTTGGGAAGAAGTGAAAGATTCGTTATTCAAAAAAGGAACCTTTCTTTCAGGAGGTCAACAACAACGATTGTGTATTGCTCGTGCGCTGGCCTTTCAACCGGATGTTATTTTATTGGATGAGCCAACATCTGCACTTGATCCTGTTGCCACTGCTCGTGTTGAAGAATTGCTCGTCAAATTAAAAGAAAAATATAGCATTGTATTAGTCACGCATAATATGTCGCAGGCCGCACGGATTTCAGATAATTCAATGTTCATGTATTTGGGCGATCTGGTTGAATACGGCAGAACAAAAGTCATGTTTACCAATCCACAAGACAAACGTACAGAAGAATACCTAACTGGGAAATTTGGTTAAAAATTAAACATTCAAGTCATGAATTCAAAAAAAGATCACGCCATTGAAAAAGTACTTACTGAATTCGTAAACTTTGCTAATTTAAGTTTACAGCAGTTAGATTTACTTGAGAAATTAATGAGTTCGTACAATCCAAACGATCCTTCAAAAATCATTGCTGAAATGAAAACAAATGAAGAACAAATGGATAAATACGAAGTAAGTATTAGTGAACGAATCATTAATACTATTGCCTTATACCAACCGGTTGCTTCCGACATTCGCAAATTAATGGCTTGTTATAGAATGATCATTAATATGGAACGCATAGGTGATATTGTGATGAATATCGTTTATAAATTGAAGAAAATGAAAGACCCACAAATCTTTAAAAATTCATCGGGAGTAATTGACAATATGCTGATTCAAAGCAGAGACATGGTCAATAAATCGCTTTTATCCTTTAGTGAGAATAATAAAGAATACGCCCTATGGACCATCCGTAATGATGAAATCGTGGATTTGTTAAATACGGAGCTGCTCACAAAATCGATTCTCAGAAAAGATCTTCCAAAAGATCAGGAGGAAATGTTATTAAGTTTCATTGATTTGAAAAGTATTTTATCCGGGATTGAGCGTATAGCAGACCATGCAACCAATATTGCTGAAGCTTCTATATATTCGATGGAGGGAACCGATATTAGACATCAAGGCTTCAAAGAAAATAATTAAATTTATAGACGATAAAATCGGTTGAAATTATGAATGAAG
>JBFFMB010000024.1:0-9827 GCA_041554455.1 Bacteroidales bacterium | reverse complement strand
TACCTTTAAAGTAGAAAGCAGTTTCATAAATTTATTTTTCTATAGTCAGGTAGGGGGTTAACTTTTGATAGACTGAGTCAGAAAGTTGTGTTCTTTCTTTGAAATCTTCAAGTGTTTTAAAAACTTCCTTCCTTCGTTCATTCACAACCAATTTTACAAATTCGTAGCTAATATAAGGATGTTTTAATAATTCTTTGAAGGAGGCTGTATTAATATTTATGCGGATAAGTTTACTTCTGTCGCAGGTGCTAAAATTATGTTTAATAGAATGAAATTTTGCAGAATCAATACCGTAGACTTCCATGAGTTGAGAGGCTTGTGAATAGCCTCCCAGAAGCTTTTTATATTTTAAAATACGGGCGGCAAATACAGGACCGATGCCATTAATTTTTATCAAGTCGGTGGAATCAACTGAGTTTAGGTCGATGGATAAATTTTGAGTGATTTTTTTATTCACAACTTTAGCTGTTGAAAAAATAATGTAGGGTTCTAAGGACAAATATAATTCATCAGTAATTGAGTAGATTTTCTTTAGATCCTCTTTTTTGTAAAACCTTCCACCTGCGTTTCGGTAGTTCAAGAGGACCTTTATTTGATCTTCGCTCAATCCTAGTTTGAGCCATTCTTTTTTTGTGATTACATTGGGATCAAAGTTGAAGTATTCAATCACTTTTGATTGGTTTGGCTTTTGAGTTATGCTATCTACCCAAGCCATAAAAGCATCGTTGTTGATTGGTTTTTCTGACCCCATTTGAGGGATAACAAAAATGTTTAGGAGTATGAGAATGCTGATGATGAAGATTAGAGCAAAGATGCCTCGTCTTTCTTTCTGACTGAAATAAAAATAGTCGTTGATGGTTTTGAGCATAAAAATAAAGCCGATGGTTTACATCAGCTTTATTCCAAATTGTATGAATTGTCCCTTAAAAAAAGATTTTCACTCAATACTATTTATAACGCTTAATCTCTCCATTTTTTAATTTCTTCCAATAATCTATTAAATCTCGTCTCACTTCAGGAGCTAAGATGATTAACCCAAGAATATTCGGGAAGGCCATCGAAAGGATCATCATATCTGAGAAATCGACAACAACGCCCATTTCAGAGGAAGCTCCTACAACGATCATTCCCAGGAACATAATTCTGAATACAGTGGCTGATACTTTTCGGTTCCCAAACCACTTTTCCGAAAACCCACCAAATAAATAATCAAACCCTTTTAAACCATAATATGACCAAGAGATCATGGTTGAAAAAGCAAAAAGGAAAATTGCAATTACCAGGAGGTAAGGGAACCATGAAAATACAGTTCCAAAGGCTTGAGAGGTTAATTGAGTTCCTTCCAAACCATCAGGATTGTCGTAAACACCCGTAAAGATGATTACCAAAGCAGTCATCGTACAGATTACAACTGTATCAACAAAGGGTTCGAGTAATGAAACCAATCCTTCTTTGATAGGCATGTCGGTTTTAACCGCAGAGTGAGCAATAGCTGCCGATCCAACACCTGCTTCATTAGAAAATGCTGCTCGTTGAAAACCCACAATCAAAACACCGATAAAACCACCTTTTAAAGCCGTGGGTGAGAATGCACCATCGAAAATCAATCTAAATGCCTCTCCAGCGTGACTAATATTCATGAAGATAATTATTAAAGCTGTAGACACATAAAGTACAGCCATAATTGGAACAATTTTATCTGTCACTCTAGCTATGCTCTTTATGCCACCAATAATGACAATTCCGACCAATATAGCGAGAATGATTCCGAAATAAGCACCATAACCAGCTACGGATGGGATCATAACTGCCAATTGTGAAAATGCTTGATTAGCTTGAAACATATTACCCCCACCAAAACTACCTCCAATCACTAGAATGGCAAATATGACAGCTAAAATAGAGCCAAGCCATTTTAGCCCTTTTTTCTTGAGACCCATATATAAGTAGTACATCGGCCCTCCGGAAACATTTCCAAAAATATCAATTTTGCGGTATTTAACACCTAAAGTACATTCAACAAATTTTGAAGACATACCCAATAATCCGGCAACAATCATCCAGAAAGTTGCCCCCGGGCCACCTATAACAATAGCGATAGCAACTCCGGCAATATTTCCTAAACCAACAGTAGCTGAAAGGGCAGTAGTCAATGCCTGGAAGTGTGAAACTTCTCCTTTGTGACTGGGGTCATCATAGCGACCACGAACGATATCTATGGCATGCTTGAAGCCTCGAATGTTGACGAAACGCATGAATATGGTAAAAAATAATGCCCCACAAATAAGCCAGATAACAACCAAGGTGATAGGGGAGGTTCGGACTGTTCCATCTTCAGTAATCACAGGCTTTCCATCATCGTCATAAATAACAGCATCATATACTCCAACAGCCGAAAGGGGATCCCAAAAAATTACAGAAGCTAATCCATTCACAATGGGAACAAAGGCGTCATTGATTCTTTGACTAAGGGTTTGTTCTGTTTCTTCCTCAACAATTGGAGTTGAAATTTCGTGACTGCTTGCACGAAGGGTATCTTCTTTAATTTGCTCGTCTGCACCAAAAACATTCGTATTAAAAAGGAAAATAAAACTTATAAGGGTAAATAGAAAAGGCTGTTTCATTGTATGCGTATTTAGTTTTATTTAATAGGATTGATACAAAGTACCGGAATTTGAGAGCTGTTATAAATGACTTTTTCTTCTGGTGAACCCAAAATGAACGAAGGCTCAAACTCATCATTATTTGTCATGATCATAATTAAATCGGCACTTGTTGAAACAGCATATTCTAATAATTGCTTTGAAAAATTGGATTCGTGTTTAGCTTCTATTTCAAAATAATCAATGCCTTTAGCTTCTAAAGCAGAGGTTATATTTTCTGTTACTTCGTTGATACTTTTCAAATAATCGGGATTGCTTTCCTTGAATTTAAAAATGTGAATTTTTGATTGGAAAGCGAAATGTAATTTTTCAGCCCAACTTACTTTTTGATCGTATTCAATGGATTCGTTGACTGGGAAAATAATGTTTTTATAGCCTTCGCTGAGCGCTCTTTTCTGAACTACAATCACTGGAATGGGCGAATGTAAAATAATTCGCATGGCAAAACCACCAACCAATTTCTGGAATCCAGTTTTTCCTTGAGTTCCTAAAACCATTAGCCCAGCACTTATATCCTGAGCCACTTTATTAATTTCGTTAAAAATACTTCCCTGACTAATAATTACACTGACAGCAATATCGTGGTTATTAGTAATTCCTTTCGCAATAACCTCCAAACGTTTTTCCAAATCTTCTTCAGTGAGATCATTTTTTTGAAGATATATTTTGGTGTCTTTATTAATAACGTGCAAAATACATACTTCGGCTTCATAAGCTTTAGCAATTTCAACACCATGATCGATGGCATTATCACAAGCTTCAGAAAAATCAGTGGGTATTAGGATTAGGTTTTTTTGGTCGGGCATATCGCAAATTTAAGATTTGTAAAAAACATAGATCAATCACAAATTTTAAAAAAATAATTGGAATAGCAATGTTTATTTCCTAGTTCTCGACCAATTCATAATTATATCAAATAAAACAGTTTTAGAATAAAATTATTAATTTGTATATTTATAAACCTTTGCCCAGACATTATTAAACTAATTATTTGACTTGAAATGCACCTACTAACTATCTCTTTTGATTTTGATTTTTACCCTCTGCTGATTGTTGCTGCAATAGCTTGGGCTATACCTATGTTAATGTCCTTGTTAAGGATCACTAAAATTCCTACTGTAATTGTAGAAATTTTAGCTGGGTTTTTTATTGGTAAATATTTTATACTTGGGTTTCCTTCTAATTCAACAGTTTTGCTTGATTATTTTGCCTTAACTGGTTTTATATTCCTAATGTTTTTAGGAGGATTGGAAATTGATGTTAATCAACTTAGGGCATCTTTCCCTCGACGAAAAATTAGCTATGCTCGTTATCTTAAAAATCCGCTATTAGTTGGTTTTGTCTATTTCGTTATTACTATAGCCGTTTCATATTCTGCTGCCTGGGCTTTTTCATGTTTTATAGATATTCAAAATATTTGGTATTTTTCTTTGATTATGGTGACTACTTCTGTGGGAATTATATTGCCCGTTTTAAAAAATCGCGCAGAGATCAATACTCATTTTGGACAAATGCTCATTTTAGCTGCTGCCATAGCTGATATTTTTAGCATATTGTTATTTACAATAACTGCCTTTGTACTGAAAAATGGATTTCATTCTGAGATTCTTTGGTTAGGTGCTTTGATTGCTTTATTCATTGTTATTTACTTATTGGGAAGTGTTTTTAGCAAGATTAGTATCATCCGAAAAATCACTTATCAATTATCTCATGCCGCTTCACAAATTAAAATCAGGGGAACTATCTTACTCATTCTTGTTTTTGTTGTAGCCTCTCAATATATTGAGAAAGAAGTGATCTTGCTGGGTGCTTTTTTAAGCGGATTATTGCTTTCTCTTTTTATGCACAAGGAACGTTCAATGCATATGGTTAAGCTAGATGGGTTAGGCTATGGATTCTTTATACCAATATTTTTTATAATGGTTGGGGTTCATTTTGATCCAAGTGCTTTGAGCGAACTCGATAATAGTTTATACTTATTTCTGCTCCTTTTGATAATTACTTTATTTGCAATCAAGATTATTCCATCTTTTTTATGGGTTCGGTTATTCGGGGTACGAAGAGCAATTTCAGGTGGTTTCTTGATGTCTTCTCGTTTAAGTTTGATTATTGCGGCAGCAACTATCGGCTTGGAGTTGGGAGTAATTTCTGCTGGGATCAATGCTAGTTTTATTTTGATGGCGGTGCTGACTTGTATACTTTCTCCTATTATTTATAATATGCTAAATCCTCGCAATGTTTTTGCAGGAGATAAAACCATAATTATTGGAGGTTCAAGCACTGCTGTATTGTTAGCCCGTCGTTTGCATCTTCATTCTAAGACCTCAATCATTATTGAAAATGATGAACGTCGATTTAGAGATATAAAGGCTAAGGGGATTAATGTTTTTAAAGGTGACGGGAAAGATCCTAAAATCTTTGAACAAATGAAATTAAATCCTGAAAATTATGTAGTTATTTTGTCAGGGAGTGATGCGGAGAATATTAAGATAAGTCAAATGCTTAGAAATGAATTTCAGCATGAGCGGATGATCGCGCGAGCAGGAACTTCAAAAGTTTGGCAAGCGCTGAAATCTTTAGATGTTGAAACTTTTGATGCAACCCGTGTGATAGCCAATACCATCGAAAACTTGATCGTGAGTCCGATTACGTATCATACCCTTCTTGAATCGTCAGAAAAATTCCATATTGAGGAAATTGAGTTGACCAATATTCAAATGGATGGATTGCAAATTAAAGAAATACCATTCCATGGTGATGGAACGATGATGATGATAAAACGGAATGATAATAAGTATATCCCTCATGGAGACACCTATCTACGTTTAGGTGATGTTATTAATATATTTGGAACGTCAACCGCTTTGGATGATTTTCGCCAAAAACTTCGTAAATAATTTAATCTGCATTATGAAAAATTTCCTTCATAAGGGCAATTTGCTCTTTTGTCCCTAATACAAATATCTTCGAATTTGGAATTACTTTAGTGCTTGGGCTGGGGTTGATAATAAATTCTCCTTCCGGAGTTTTAAAGCCAATAATATTTGCTCCCGTTTTCCGACGAACGCCAATTTCATCAATGGATTTATTGATCGCTTCTTTTGGTAATTGATCACACACAATTTCTTCCAAATTCATTGGACTATCACCCTGTACAGAAAGGTGATCCATAAATTCGATAATATCTGGGCGAGCAACTAAATAGGCCATATGTGCACCTCCTACTTTTTCGGGCATGACTATATTATTTACTCCAGCAAATTTTAATTTTTTTTCGGAGCTTTCGCTCGAAGCACGGCTGATAATTTTAAGTTTTGAGTTTAAAGACCGTGCAGATAAGGCCACAAATAAATTGTCAGCATCATTTGGAAGAGTAGTAATTAGTGCTGAAGCTTTACTAATATTTGCTTGTTCTAAAATGTCATCCATAGTTGCATCGCCTTCGATAAAAGCATGCTCTTTCTTGAGGTGTTGAAACAGTTCTTTTTTGTTTGTATCGATGACAACAAACTTCCGACCGTGGGCTATTAGCTCAACAACGGCTTGTTGTCCGTTTCGGCCAAAACCACAAATTATAATATGATTTTCCATTTTCTTGAGTCTGGATTTTTTTTGATAACCGTTTAATATTAAATGCAATTGCCCTTCGAATAGTTGAGTAGCAATAACTGAAACAACATAGGCTAATACTCCTAAACTTGATAAAATTAAGATGGTTGTGAATATTTGTCCACTAGCAGATAATTGGTGAACTTCTCCATAACCAACGGTTGAGATGGTTATCACGGTCATGTAAAAGGCTTCAAGTAATGTGAACTCCTCAAAAATTATAAAACCGCTGATACCGAATGATACTAATAGTATTAATATAACAAATGCGTATATTAATTTAATTCTACTGCTATCGATATTCAATTTGTATATTTTAATGTTTAAGCAAATATACTAAATAGACAGATTGTTTTCATTCTGTTTTAAAAGTTCATGCCCAATTTGGCAATCAAGACATTTTTTGTGATCGCAGTAATTTGATTTTAAATGAAGTAAGGCTTGAGTAAAAAAGGCAGACTTTGTATTTATACCTATCTTTTTCCATTGCCAGATAATTTTGTTTTGTTCGCCATTTATGGATTCCAAATAGCCTACTGCCTTTTGGCAATGCAGATCACTGTCTATTAATTTCCCATAAACAAACAAAAATGGAATGACGGTATTGATGATGATCAGATTGGTTGATTGAATACCTAATTGTTTTTTTGATGCGATGCTTTTTATATCAAAATTGAAATGAGTATCCCAATAATTACTTGCTGAAACATCAAAATAATTACGAATTTGATCTAGATTTTCAGCTTCGATAATTTGCGAAACTAATGCTGAAGAAAGATAAATGAGCATAGCAAATTGTGCTATTCTTATCGTTGGGAAATTGGAAGGGCGTAATCGTAAAAATTTCCATATCTGTGAAGGGATTGCTTGTAAATTATATTTCTGTTTCAAAAAACCATACTCTGTTCTTAATAAATTGGGATAGCTGTCCTTAAATCGTTTATCGAGCATGCCTGCTTGTCCAAACAGCAGCGCTTCTAAGTGGCAAAGATTGTTTTTTTGTTTTGCAAGGATTTTTATTGGCAACGATTTAGCAAGCATTTCAAAAGTATCGGCATTGGTTTTAAATCCGAAATTACGAGCCAATTGTTCGTAAAATGTTTGTTCTAAATTATTGTGATTGAGCTGTAACTGAACCTGAATTTTCTTAGCTTTACTTTCAAGACGTTCAATCGCCATGCGACTCATAAAATAGTAAAAACGAAAACGATTGATATTTTTTATCTGCTTCTCGCAAGGAATCCAGTTTGTATTATTCATGAAGGATTTATATCTCAAATATAGAGATGCTTCAAAAGTCCCTTTTAATTCAAGACATGGGATGTTTAATTTATAATTTTCTTTATCTCGCAAGTCATCTTCATAAACAATATGTAAAATAACCGATTGGTATTTCTTATCATTTTGATGTTTGTGTTTAAACCAGTCCGAACTTTTGACATGGATTTCTACATTCCCAGCCCATAGTGAATTCCCAATTTTTATGATAGCATCTGAGAAATCAGGCCCTGCATCATCATTTTTCTGTCCTTGTTTTATGATGATGATTTCCTCCTCATCAGTGCTATAAAGTTGTTTCCGTATGAGTTGGAATTTCCACAAATAGGATAAAAAGTGTTCATTCATGCTATTTCTTGAAATGGTATATTATTGATACCATTTTTTGATAAATGTCCCTTTTTTAAACTATAATTTAAAAATATTCAATTCATTACTTTAAGTGTAAGTGTTTAAAATGCAGTATGACAAAGCCTAAGAAGTTTTTGGAATGCTAGTGTTTAATTTGTATTTTTGTTTGGTAATGTATTTTTTAATTACAGATGAAAGATAAAAAAGTACTGATCGCAGGAATTGAGTATAAGGTAAGAAAGTTGGTCGATCAGTATAGCAAACTGAAGAAGAACCAAGAATTATTACTTGATGAAAACAAGAAACTTAAAGAAGTTATCGAAGAAAAAAATATATTTGTAGAAAATTTAAAAGAAGAAATACCAAAAATCAAATTAGCAAAATCACTAGAATCTAAAGAAGGTTCGAATGACGCTAAAATGAAAATAAATGAACTGGTGCGGGAAATTGACAAGTGTATAGGACTTTTGAATCAATAAAGTGCAACAGATGTTAGGAACTAATTTTAATGGATGAATTAACAATATCAGTTACAATTGCTGACAGACCATATAGACTAAAGATTAGAAAAGAAGAGGAAGAACGAGTTAGGAAAGCAGCGAAGAAAATTAATGAACGTATAAAAGAGTATTCTGAAAATTATGCGTTTAACGACCGACAGGACTTATTGGCCATGGTGTCGTTAGAATTCGCAAATAGTTCTATGGTTTTTGAAGGACAGTTAAAAGATACTGACCAAGATGTAACAAACAAGTTAACAGAAATTGATACTATTCTTTCCGAACAGCTGGATTAAAAGTCAACACCCTGGATTGTTCTTTGAAATGAAATTTAAGAATTACCCGCATTAATTCGTCAATGTTTGTAAACTCAACATTATAATCATTAGGGTTTAAAGCTCATGATTTGTAGGACAGGCCTCATCTCGTTTACGGGATTCCGATTTATCGGAACAGTGGAAGTTCGAAAAATCTGGCAACTCTATACATATTAGTATAGGGGTTTACTAAACTCCGACTTAGTGCGGGTTTTTTATTTTCATTTTACTCATTTAGTGATCTTGCCTTTAATATTATATATATGGACCCAATACTATTAAATGTCATCATTGCCGCTCTTGCAGTATTTATTGGAGGATTTGCCACAAGCATCTTCATCAAAAAATCAGCCATTAAGAAAAGCGGAAACATTATTTCGGAAGCCTATGATAAGGGAGAAGTAATTAAAAAGGAGAAAATTTTACAAGCAAAAGAAAAATTTTTACAACTTAAAAGTGAACATGAAGCGCTGATTAATGAAAAAAACATGATTATTCAGCAAAGTGAAAACAGATTAAAACAAAAAGAAAATTCAATTAACCAAAAGCTTGAAGATGTTCAGCGAAAGTTGAACGAGAACAACCAAATCAAAATAAATCTTAGCAATCAACTCGAAATTGTTAGCAAAAAGCAAGAAGAACTTGATAAACTGCATAACGAGCAAGTGCTCCAATTGCAGCAGATTTCGGGAATGTCTGCTTTAGAAGCAAAAGAACAATTAGTCGAATCTTTGAAAGAAGATGCTAGGACTGATGCTGCTGGTCAAATCAGAGATATTATTGACGAAGCTAAGATGACGGCGAACACTGAAGCCAAGAAAATTGTTATCGAAACCATTCAACGTACAGCTGCTGAAAATGCTATTGAGAATACAGTTTCTGTATTTAACATCGATAGTGATGAAGTCAAAGGACGAATTATTGGTCGTGAAGGTCGGAACATTCGCGCATTGGAAGCTCTAACAGGTATTGAGATTATTATTGATGACTCACCTGATGCGATTATTCTTTCTGGATTTGATCCTGTACGTAGAGAAATTGCCCGCTTATCTTTACATAAATTAGTAACGGATGGGCGTATTCACCCTGCTCGCATCGAAGAAGTGGTT
>JBFFMB010000023.1:0-9854 GCA_041554455.1 Bacteroidales bacterium | reverse complement strand
TATCGGGACGCCTGATCTTTAACCTAAATAAGTTTTTAATATTTTGCTTCTTGACGTATGTTTCAAACGTCGAATGGCTTTTTCTTTTATTTGTCGAACACGTTCGCGAGTCAAATCAAATTTCTCGCCAATTTCTTCTAAAGTCATTGGATGACCACCATTCAACCCAAAATACAATTTTACAACATCCGCTTCACGAGGAGTCAGTGTTGAAACAGCGCGATCAATTTCCTTACGAAGAGAGTCATATAATAGTTCAGTTTCAGGAGTGATTCCTTCGTCATTACGAAGTACATCATACATATTATTGTCTTCATCCTGTATTAATGGAGCATCCATTGATACGTGACGACCTGAATTTTTTACTGAATCTTTGACTTCTTGTTCAGAGCATTCGAGTAAATCAGCAATTTCATCATGATTTGGTTCACGTTCAAATTGTTGTTCTAATTTAGCATAAGCTTTATTGATTTTGTTAATGGCTCCAATCTTATTAAGCGGTAGACGTACAATACGAGATTGTTCAGCTAATGCTTGTAAAATTGATTGACGAATCCACCATACAGCATACGAAATGAATTTAAAACCACGCGTTTCATCGAAACGTTGAGCAGCTTTAATCAATCCAAGATTTCCTTCATTAATTAAATCGGGCAAACTTAATCCTTGATTCTGGTATTGTTTCGACACGGATACAACAAAACGTAAATTAGCTTTTGTTAGTTTTTCAAGGGCTAAACGATCGCCTTGTTTTATTTTTTGTGCGAGTAATACCTCTTCTTCTGCTGTAATTAATTCAACTTTACCAATCTCTTGCAAGTATTTGTCAAGCGATGCAGTTTCGCGATTAGTAACCTGTTTCGTAATTTTTAGCTGCCTCATTTTATCTCTCTAGTAAATAATTCCTTAAACGTGTTTTTTCTACGTATTATAAACCCTAGGGTTACAATTAATCTTGAGTTTTTTCTGGCTTTGGAAGAAGTACTTTCCGTGATAATTTTAACTTACCAGTTTTAGGATCAACACCTATCAGCTTAACTTCCACTTTATCACCTACTTTAAGCACTTTTTCAACGTCATCTGTACGTGTCCAAGCAATTTCAGAGATATGAAGTAAACCGTCTTTGCCAGGAATGATTTCAACGAAAGCACCAAAAGCTGCAATGTTTTTCACAACTCCTTGATAAATTTCGCCTACTTCAGGAACAGCAACAATTTGCTTAATACGAAGTAATGCAGCATCAATATCTTCTTTGTTTTTAGATACGATATCAATAACACCTGTATTATTAACTTCTTCGATAACGATGGTCGTATTGGTCGTTAATTGAATTTCCTGAATGATTTTTCCACCAGGACCAATAACAGCTCCAATGAATTCTTTTGGAATGACAATTTGTACGATTCTTGGAACATGCGATTTATAATCTTCTCTTGGTTCAGTAATGGTTTTTGCCATCTCACCTAAGATGTGCAAACGTCCTTGACGTGCTTGTTCAAGAGCTTGTTCTAATACTTCGTAAGAAAGGCCATCTACTTTAATGTCCATTTGACAAGCAGTGATGCCATCAGGGGTTCCTGTTACTTTAAAATCCATATCACCTAAGTGATCTTCATCACCTAAGATGTCAGATAAAATAGCGAATCTGTCTGATTTCGTATCAGCAATTAATCCCATCGCAATACCAGATACTGGTTTAGTGATTTTAACACCTGCATCCATCAAAGCAAGAGTACCACCACAAACTGAAGCCATGGACGAAGATCCATTTGATTCAAGAATATCAGATACAATTCTAATGGTATAAGGATTTGCCGTTCCATTAGGAATGACTTGTTTTAATGCACGCATGGCTAAGTTACCATGACCAACTTCTCTACGGCTAGTTCCTCTGTTAGGACGAGCTTCACCTGTTGAGAATGATGGGAAGTTATAGTGTAATAAGAAATTGCTTTTGCCATCGAAGATCGCTCCATCAATAATTTGCTCATCCATTTTCGAACCTAAAGTAACGGTTACTAATGATTGAGTTTCGCCTCTGGTAAAAATAGCAGAACCGTGGGTTGAGGGTAAATAATCAATTTCTGACCAAATGGGTCTGATTTCGTCTAATTTACGACCGTCTAAGCGCAGTTTAGTATCTAAAACACAATTACGAACAGCTTCTTTTTCTACATCATGGAAGTAACGGCCAATCAATGATTTTTTCTCGGCAGCTTCTTCTTCAGTTAAAGAATCAATGAATTCTTTTTTGATATCGCCGAATAATTCAGCACGTTTATGCTTGTCAGCCAAACCTAATGCAGCAACCTTATAAGCTTTGTCGTAAGTTGCTTTTTCAATTTGAGCTTTCAAATCTTCGTCAGAAGTTTCATGACAATATTCGCGTTTTGTTTTTGCTTTTTCAACTTCAGCAGCTAATTCTATTTGTGCTTGACATTGAATTTTAATAGCGTCATGGGCAACTTTAATAGCTTCGAGCATTACTGATTCAGGAACTTCCTTCATCTCGCCTTCAACCATCATAATATTTTCAATAGTGGCAGCAACCATCATTTCGAGGTCTGCTTTTTCTAAATCTGTAATCGATGGGTTGATAACCATCTTGCCATCGATACGAGCAACTCTTACTTCAGAGATAGGTCCATGGAACGGAATATCTGATACCGTAATTGCAGCAGATGCGGCCAATGCAGCTAATGCATCAGGAGCAGTGTCAATGTTTCCAGAAATCAGAGATATCTGAACTTGAGTTTCTGCGTGATAATCGCTAGGGAATAGTGGGCGTAATGCTCTGTCGACTAAACGACAGACTAAAACTTCGTAATCGGAAGGACGCGCTTCGCGTTTAAAAAATCCGCCAGGGAATTTTCCTGTTGCAGCATATTTTTCTTTGTAATCTACTGAGAGAGGTAAGAAATCTACATCTTCTCTTGCTTCTTTGTTTGATACTACAGTTGCTAATAGCATGGTGTCACCCATACGAACTACAACTGCACCATCTGCTTGTTTCGCTAATTTACCAGTTTCAATAGTGACAGACCTGCCATCATCCAATTGAAAGGTTTTTGAAATACCTAGTTTTGACATATTGTTGGTGTTATAATTTTAATCTTGAGAGAGAAGAAAAAAAAAGGCAATTTTTTAATTGCCTTTGAGAAGTGATCAGAATGTGTCTTCTTATTTTCTTAGACCTAAGGTCTTGATAATTGCGCGGTATCTTTCGATATCATTTGTTTTAAGATAATCAAGGAGTTTTCTCCTTCTACCTACCATGCGTACTAGTGATCTTTCAGTAACGCGATCTTTCTTGTTAGCTTTCAGGTGGTTGGTAAGATGTTTGATCCTGAATGTGAATAGGGCTACTTGTCCTTCAACAGTACCACTGTCAAATTCTGATTTTCCGTATTCCTTAAAAATATTCTTCTTAATCTCAGATGTTAAATACATATTCAATTTATTTACGTTTTATTTTCGGGCTGCAAAATTATGATTAATTTTTTATATAACAAAGTATTTGCTGTAAATTCTTAATCAGAAATTTTACGCTACAAAAATAACTAAAAATCAGACGGAAAACATATTTTTTTTCTTTTTTAGAATGACCATTTTAGCCGTCCAAAAAACATGCTCCCGTAATCCCCGAATTCACTAGCAGTTGAGCCTAAGAATAACTGACTGGTCAAATTAATACTCATATTTTCGGATAGAGAAAAATCTATACTTGGGCCCAAATAGCCAGATTTGTCGCTTGGATTGAAAATTCCTGAAAGATCTGCTGTGATCAATGGAGTGATGGGCAGTGAAATTTGCCCAAATAACGAATATTTTGCCAAAGTAAAATTCTTTGCGGACATTTCTCGATCTAATAAAAAGAGATTCTCGCTCCCGGCTTTATCGTTGGTGCCTTCGCTATTAAATAAGATTGCAACTTGAGCTAGCCAATTATTTTTAAAGGTATAATTGGCCGTTATGGAGGCAACTAATACCTCTTTTTCATCGGCATATTGATGTATGTTTTTAAAATAAGTGGCTTCTCCCATAAACCCAGCTCCTTCAATTTGTCCTGACCATCCGAAGCCTAAAACATAGTCTTCTTCGTTTAAAACACCACCCATCAATTGGAAATCATACTCCCACTTATTGAATTTGAACATAGCTGCGTAAGTGATGTCATTGTTTTGATTCATTTTATAAACAAACTCCAAAGATGATGTCATCCCAGTATAATATTGGATTCGAATTGCATCACTTCCGGGTCTTTCTGTATAATCAAAATCAAAATAGTTAAAAGCATTGAAAATATCGTTAGGATTCCAAACCAAATTGATTCCCCAATTTATTCGTTGTCTTCCTAGGGTGAATACAAATTTGCCTGCAGTATATTCAATGTTTGCACGGTCAAGATTTGTGTACATAAAAATAAACTTCTCTTGGAAAATCATACTTGTTAAATCTAACCAGCCCTTATCTATCATAGAAATATCATGCATCATAGGATAATAATCCCTAACCATCTGACCGGAATTGATAATATTTCGCATTCCGATATGGGTGCGAATATTCTCGTTTGGATACCAGCGGAAATCTATTCGGTTGGTGATTGTATTCATACTTTGCCATTTATCAAATGCACTATTTTGCCATAACATTTCCATGGACTGTAAATACCCAATGATGCTATAGCTTTTTGCTTTCTCTTGTGCTGATGCAGAAATGCTGATAATCAGGAACACACTGATTAAAATTTTATGTTTCATCTTAATCCCTTTTTATATCGCTGGTAATTACACCATCATCAATAGTAATAATTCTTCGTGCTTTATCCATTACGCGTTGATCGTGGGTAGAGAATATAAATGTTGTGTCCAATTCCTTATTCATCTTCAACATAAGGTCGAGTAATTCGTTGGTTGATTTTGAATCCAGATTGGCCGTAGGCTCATCAGCTAAAATAAATTTTGGTTTTGAGGCCAAAGCTCTTGCAACCGAAACGCGTTGTTGTTGTCCGCCAGACAAATCACCAGGACGTCTGTCTAATTTATCGCCAATGCCTACAGTTTCTAGTAATTCTTTGGCTATTTTGTTGCGTTCGTTTTTACCCTTTCCTTGCAATTGCATGATGAATGCAACATTCTCAACAGCTGTTAAAACAGGGATTAAATTATAGGCTTGAAAAACAAAGCCAATATTATTCAATCTATAATCAATGAGCTGATGAGGTGTTAAAGTAGAGATATCTACACCGTCAATATTAATTTCACCTTTGCTTGGTGTATCAAGCCCTCCAATCATATTTAAAAAAGTAGTTTTCCCAGAACCCGATGGTCCTACAATGGCTGTAAATTCTCCTTGTTTTATAATTAGATCGATACCGTTTACTGCTTTTACAGGAATTTTTGATTCATCATATACTTTATGAAGATTAGATATTTTTATGACTCCCATGACTTTATATTTAATGTTTTAAGTTTCAATTATTAATTAGATTTCTCGAATGGCTGTAGCAGGATTTAACTTTAAAGCTTTTCGTGCTGGATAAATGCTTGCCAAAATAGCCGTTATGATGACCATAATGCTTGTGCCGATATAGAATTCTATTTCAGTATGTGGATATACTAATGAGCTAAATCCCATCGAATTATATCCGTCTTTTAATGATTCTAAACTAAATCCGTAATGACCGTAATACGTAATCATCAGGCTACTGATGACTAATCCAACCAAAGCCCCAATGATGGAAAGGAAAATAGTTTCGAGCATGATCATCCTGAAAATGCGTTTGCTATTCATTCCAATAGCTTTTAGCATTCCTAATTCTTTTACTCTTTCCATCACAACCATGAGCATGGTGTTTAATATCCCGAAGGCTAGAGCAATCAAAATGATCACCATGAAAATATAGGAGAAGAAATTCATCATTTCGATCATGGCATTTAGGGATGGAACAATCTCGGACCAAGATCGGATTACTAGTTTGTTGTTTTCAATTTCAGAAGCATATTTATTTTTAAGAAGCTCTGTTATTGCCATGCTTTGTTCATGATCGTTCAAAGCAATAGCCATTTCATTGGCTTCATTCTCACTCATGCCAAGCATTCCAGCAAGTTCGCTCTTTCTGACAAACACATTGACTTCATCGAACATATTATTTTCTGTATGATATATTCCTACAACCCTGAAAGCACCATAGGTGATTATTCCTTCAGCATTAGCTGAAGTAATGACAATTTTTGAACGCAAACGAGCATTTAATTTCTTGGCTAATTGTTGACCTATTACTATAGGGATTCTGTCTTTAGAATCAATATAATGGCCTTCCACTAATTGTTTTGAAATAGTGGTGACTTTTTGCTCATTTTCAACATCAATCCCATTAAGCATAATTCCCGTTCCAGTTTCGGCAGTACTTGCCATAGCCATCGCTTTTATCCGACTACTTACAGCTTTTATACCTTCGATTGAATTAATTTCAGAAACGATTGCTTCCTGATTTTTGATGGTGAATTTTACTTCCTCATTGAGTAAGTATTCGGGGTTGTGGATTTGTATATTTGAGATCTCATTACTAATGGCTGAATCAATTCGTTGCTGCATTAATCCCAAGGCAAAGGCATAAAAAACGATGCCTCCAAAAAGACCAATGGTAACTGCAAATATTATTGTCAGGCTTCTGAGTTTGTTTCTCCAAACATTTCTCCAGGCTATTGACCAAATCATTTTTTTGTGTTTTTATGTTTAATTATGAGCGCATGGCTTTTAAAATCCTAAATCGTATTACATATACAATGGGGTAAAGAGCCGCTAATGTTGCAAGTATTAAAATCGTCGTACCCTGATTTGTAAAAATGAATGTTTCGAGCGAAAATGGCATGATGGGTTCGATATTGAATTCAAGCATCATATCGGCCATTTCACCTGAAAGGGGGATTGGGTTGTGATAGAAATATTTGAGGAATGGAAAGCATGCAATAATTCCTGAAATAACGCCCATGAGACCAATCATTATAGTTTCGATACAAACTACGATGGCTAATTTTTCTCTATGCATCCCAACTGCAACCATAATTGCAAACTCTTTACGTCGTTCCATAGTCATCATCAAAACTGTTCCAAAAATTCCAAATGCTACGATGAGATAAAGTATGGCAAGCATGATAATACCTCCAACATTATCGCCCTCAATTTGCTGTACGATTTCTGGGAGCATTGTTGACCATGACATTACCTCATATTTTGAACCCATTATTTCATTAATTACTTTAGCTTCTTTTTCAAGATTATGATTGCTTTTGAGATCAATTACCAAAGCTGAAATGAGGTTTGGGTGGTAAGGGGCAAATACTTCTTGTACTTTACTTAAACTCATATAAGCAATGAAATTATTGAGTTTTGGGATGGGGTATTTAACGATGCCAACCACAGGAAAGATGCCTATAGCAGAGATGCCTTGATAACCCTGTCCAATTAAAACAAGTGTGTCATTTACACCAATTTTGAAGTAGCTAGCTAGTCCTTCTGCTAAAACAATACCATCATCATTTTCTGTGAGGAATTGCCCTTCAATTAATTTATTTGAAATCTTTTTTCTGGCATCTTCAATATCGGGAACTATGCCTTGTACCAAAAATCCTTTGGTCATTTCGCCATAAGAACCCAATGCAAATGTTTCGAGTTTCGGGGTAATTGTTTTAATGTTATCGTAATTCTTAATCTTTTGTTTTAGCGATTCGCTGTAAATAAACGAATCATTAATGGATTTGCTATCCCAATAGCCGCTATCGTGAAGCTGTAAATGACCCACTTCATTTACGGCACTATCGATCATTATTTCATAAGAACCGATTTGCATGGAGCGCATAAAGAGTGCGAGGAATACGGCCAAAAATACAGAGGCTGTGGTTATGAGTGTTCGGCGTTTGTTCCGCCAGAGGCTACGCCAGGCTATGATAAATAATGTTTCCATGATTTTTATTTATTTCGTGGACGAATCCTTTTCATGTTTTGTTGCGAAAAGAACGACTCAGTGATTATTGGAATGTCAAAATCCTGAAAGCTGATTTTTAATTCTGTAATATGATGAGGCTTATCAACAGGTGAAATACTTAATAAAGTTGGTATTTCTTTTCCATCCATGACTTGAATTTCTGAGCCTTTTGCTATGTTTATCAAATCCATATAGTCATCATAATATTCGGTACGGAGCTGAAAATATTTTTCTTTATGAATCCACATGATGACTTTACCCCAAACAACAGGAGCATTATCCAAAGGCATGAGCTCTATTTTATAACAAGTTTGCCCATCAATTTCTTCTTCTCCTAGAACTTTATGTGTATAGTCTTCGACAATTGAATTGGCTCTAACCACGTCATCGTTCGAAAAGTCCGAACCCATCCATGACTGCATCATCATTGAAGGAGGAATTTTTATCATTCGGTTAATACTCGGCATCCAATTCCACATATCGTTCTTTCGTTTCATGAAAATTTGTCCTTTATCGCGAGCAGGAGCCGTGATATAAATGATGTAATAATCATTGCCTAAAGACCATGACTGCATGGTATAGGTGCGAGTCCATTCGGGACGCTTAACACTCATTTTCATCGTGCTAATACTTGATTTTCCTAAAAAAAGATTATTTGATTTTTCGACAATATCGCGTGCTGATAATTGCTGTGCTTTTGCTTGAGTTATTGTTGTAATGAGCAAAATTAATACAACTGATTTGATGATTGATTTCATGTTCTATTTTTTTAGATAGCAAAATTTTTCTTTGACTGTTTCAATAATTGATTCCATTGGAAATAATTCAGGATTTACTATGTAATTGAATGCAATTCCATCCAACAAGCAACCAAACATGATGGCTTCCTGTTCAGGATTCTTAATACCATGTTCTCTGTAATAATCAATAAGCATTTGCATGAATTTACCTAAAATCTTTTCATATTCATCTTTTAGTAAATTATGTACAATTGGCTGAAGAAAAACAGCGTAATACAATTTCCAGTAATTGTGTTTTTCTTTTAACATGGTAAAAATCTCTGAAATAAAATTTGCCATTTCTTCTTCAGTTAAAATTCCATCATTATTCGGATCAAAAACAGACAACATTTCTTCCAAGCCAGCGGTCATAATTTGCACAAGCAAGTCTTCTTTGCTTTCAAAGTAATTGTAAAGCAGACCTTTAGATATTCCTGCTTTTTTTGCAATCTTGCTGATAGAGCTCGGATGGTAACCCTCATTTGCAAATAGTTCCATGGCTGTATCCATAATTATTGCTTTTTTATTCACTCTTATTTCTTCAAATTGTTCTTCTGTTCTAGGTGCCATTTTATTATATTTATGAATGAACGTTCGGTCAAAGATAAATATATTTTATTTATAAAGTCAAATTATTTTTTAAATAAATTTAAAAAAAGAATGTAAACACCTGAAAAAGAAATGAATAGAAAAATGTTTAAAACTGGTATTTTAATTAGATTTGTATACGTACTAAAAATCAGTATTTTTGCCCGACTTAAATTCAATAGAATGGCAGCTTCGAAAGTAGTACTTGTTGATCGTGATGATAATACCGTTGGCACAATGAAAAAAATGGAGGCTCACGAAAGTGGTACTCTTCATCGTGCCTTCTCCATTTTTATATTTAATTCGAAGGGTGAATTGATGATCCACCAACGAGCATTATCAAAATATCATTCTCCTGGTTTATGGACCAATACCTGCTGTAGTCATCCTCGTTTAGATGAAGATGTTGAACAAAATGCCCACCAGCGCTTAATCGAGGAGATGGGTTTTGATTGCGAATTTAAAAAAGCCTTTAGTTTTTTATATAAGGCCGATGTGG
>JBFFMB010000022.1:0-10222 GCA_041554455.1 Bacteroidales bacterium | reverse complement strand
CTTCTGGTTTTGATAATTATTCTGGCCACTATCATAATTTTAAAAATTATTAAAAGACTTATAAAAGGCATTGTTAATCAACAAAAACTAGAACCCGGTACTGCTCATTCCATTACTCAAATCATTAAATATTTTATCTGGGTTATCGTCATAATTTTAGTCCTCGACACTGTTGGGGTTAAAATATCAATCTTTCTCGCCAGTGCAGCAGCCCTTTTGGTTGGTGTTGGACTTGGTCTTCAGCAATTATTTAATGATATCGCCTCAGGGATTGTATTACTTTTTGAGGGCAGTGTAAAAATTGGTGATGTCATTCAATTGGATAGTGATATTGTCGGAAGAGTCATCATTATTGGTATTCGAACTTCAAAAATCAAAACCCGAGATGATGTAGTCATTATTGTCCCTAACTCAAAACTGGTCAATGACAACATTATTAATTGGAGTCATATGGACAAAAAAACCCGCTTCAACGTTAAAGTTGGAGTGGCCTATGGTTCAGATGTAGAACTGGTTAAAAACTTATTATTAAAATGCGCCATTGATAACAACGATATTTACGATAAACCAGTGCCATTTGTTCGTTTCCTCGATTTTGGAGAATCATCACTAGATTTCCAACTCTTCTTTTGGGTAAAAAATTCGTTTACCGTTGAGAATTTGAAAAGCGATATTCGCTTTGCAATTAACAAAAATTTTGCTGAAAATAACATCCAAATTCCATTTCCACAAAGAGATATTCATGTTAAAAGCGATGGAAATTTACCAATGAACAAAAAATAAAATGAAGGATTTCACATTTCAAATCCCAACAAAAATTGTTTTTGGACCGGGGAGATTAATGGAGCTGGACTCACTAATTCAAAAAGATCAGAACAATATTTTAATAGTTACTGACACTGCTATACTCACCCAAACGAATATAATTAAACACACAATTTCAATTCTAAAAACCAGAAATGTTTTCATATTTAGTGAAGTAGAAGAAAACCCATCCTTCGAAACAATTGAAATTGGGGCACAATTCGCAAAATCAAATAACATTGATTCGATCATTGGTATTGGTGGTGGCTCTAGCATGGATGCAGCCAAAGGCATTGCTTTAAGAGTTCACAATAAAGCAAAAATTAAAGAGATTGTGCAACAAGATGCAGTAGTCAAGAAGATAGCACCCATCATATGTATTCCTACTTCTTCAGGAACAGGAAGCGAAGTAACACCATTTGCAGTTTTTACGGATACTGTTACTCATCTAAAACATGGATTTTCGCACCCCGATATATTCCCATCCATTTCCTTGATTGACCCTGAATTGAGCTATTCCATGCCTCCCGCAGTTATTATTAACACAGGACTAGATGCATTGGCGCATGCCATTGAAGGCTATCTTTCAAAGTTGAGTTTTGAAATGAATGATCGGCTAGCCATAGAAGCCATAAAAATCATTATTGAAAACTTGGAGAATGCTGTAAAAAAAGAAGCAGAAGCAATGAACAGAATGGCGTATGCTGCACTGCTTGGCGGAATGGTCATCTCTCACTCAAGCACCATTTTACCACATATCATGGGCTATCCACTGACATCATTCCATGGCCTTGCACACGGAAGAGCGTGCGTTGTCCTTCTGCCAACCTTCCTTAATTATTTAAATGAAAATGATTTAGCATCTGTAAAAACAAAAATACTTAATGGTTTATTCATGACTAAAGGTGGACTTGAAAATTTCATTCAAAGTCTGGGTGTTTCAACACGATTAGCAGATTATGGAGTAAAAGAGTCCGAAATTCCACTATTCGTTAAACAAACCATTGTCAAAGGCGATATTAAAATTACGCCAGGGGATATCACCGAAAAAACAATAACTAATATTTATCGATTTGCATTATAAATGCAGATAACGGAGGATTAAGGCAAAATATCAAAACAGGATACATTTTGCAAATACCTCAAATACAATTTCCCATTGGCAATAACGGGTGGAGTCCAAGCTAAATATCTTACATCAGCAATCGCTTTTTCAAATTTTGAATACAATCTAAACTCATCTTTATTGGGCTCAACTAAATACAAATTGGCTTTATAATCCATGCAAATCAAATAGCCATCCACAAAAATAGTTGTTCCATTTCCAATTTCTTTAGTACTCCACATTTCTTTCCCTGTTGCTAACTCAACACATTTAAATTCTCCTTTATTACGCGAGCTATTTCCTGTATAGCCATAAATATAGCCATCAATCAATATAGCATCGGTATGTTGAGCTTCGAAATCCGGATTGGACCAAAGGACTTTATAAGCATCTTTCGTTGCGCGAATAGCTTGTCCACCCATTCCATAGCCCGAAGCAAAAAAGACTGTGTCATTATGTACAATAGGTGTTGACGAATTTACCCCATAATCAGTTTCCCACGGCACTCTCCATAACTCAGAACCATCCTCCGGATTGATACAAGAAAGAGCCAATCCATGAAAGATTAACAAAAAAGTTTCATCATCAATCTGAATGGGCATAGCTGATGAAAAGCCTGCTTTCCCTTCCTGTGACTTCCAAACAAACGCACCTGTCATCTTATCATAAGCGATAATTTGAGCTCCGCCCCCACCTTGTATAATCACTTTATCCTCAAAAACAAAAGGAGAGATTGAATAACCCCAATCAGGTTCTGCACCTCCTAATTCTAAAACGTTCTTTCGCCAAAGCATTTTTCCATCTAACAAATTCCAACAAACCAAATCGCCACTTCTACCAAAAGTATAGACTCTATCATTGTCAATAAAAGGAGTACCTCTTGCACCTTTCCCATGAGGAGTTAGTGCTTCCGCAGCATACATAGATTTCCAGATCAACTCTCCAGTTTCTGCATTTAAACAGAAAACTATATCATTATTCTCATCACGCCCGGGTACAATTAAACGATTCCCCTGAACAGCAACAGATGACCATGAACCCGTAGCATTATCCTGACATAAAAAATCAACTTGCCAACGTTTGCTAAGCCCATTTGTCCAATCCGTTTTAATCCCAATAGTACTACTTTTTCCATCTAAATTCCGTCCACGCCAATGTGGCCAATCATCATCCCCAAAATTTAGTTCTAAATTTTCATTATTAATTATTGGAATTTTTGCAGTACTGGAAATAGTTTCACTACCGGCAACATTTTGATAAATTTGATAAGCTTGATATCCTACAAAGATTAAAACAGCAGCGACAATTATTAAGATGATTTTAGTTCTTTTCTTCATGAATAAATGGATTGGGTTAAACACTTATAAATATAGCATTTGCATTTAATTATAGAAACTCATTAAATGATCGAAGGATTTAATAAGTCTTGTTTTTAAGTTATCTTCTGATATAGTCTTACTTAATAAGATTTCAATCTGAGAAAAGAAGCGCATTTTTGATTCTGGTAATTCGTACATCATTGTATGCCCATTTCGTTTCTTTTTAACAATGAAGGGTGGAATGTATTTAATGGTTTTTTCTCCAGATTTAGTTTTAATGATCATCCATGTATTGTGTTTATTTTCATCAAATCGAATACTCAATAAATCATTGATTGGAATATAATACGTAATCACATAACTCTCTTCGCTATTTGGAAGGGTCCTCTTAAACAAATTATTGATTATAATTTGGTCGTTTTCATATCGTAGCTTATAGGTATTATTGGAAGCAGCATCTTTAAAGGAATAAGAATAAATCTGCTGAGCTATCCATTCTTGCGTTTCTTCTTTGGATTGACCGAAACTAAAAATTACAATAAATAATAAAAGAGACGTAATTATTGATTTCATATTATTTCCAATTAGATTATGCATAAAGTTACAAATTAATGAATAAGTCTATGTGTTAGTCGTTTGAGTTATGAATATTTTTCCACAAAAAAACCCCATTCAATAATTTGAATGGGGTTTTCATATTTTATAATTTTTATCCAATTTTTTGATTTACTATCTTCAAAATTTCGGTTTCAAGAGCAATGGTTTTCTGTTCGATCTCAGCACCTTGACTTAATTTTTCTTCAACAAAGGCTTTGTCTTCAATATCCGTAGCATTAATCTTTACATTTAAGAATGCCCCCATCACAGCTGTACGAGCACAAAGTGCTCCAACACCAGCATCAGACACCGAATTTGGATTTCCAATTTCAGCCATGGCCTTAATGATTTCCATCGATTCAAATGATTTTTGCATCACTTTAAAAGGAATCTCAATGGCATATTTAGAAGCCTCCTGAATAGCTTGTGTACGAGCTATTTTTTCTTCTTCTGATTTTTTTGGCAAACCAAATGCATCCATAATTTTATTAAAGGCATTGGTATCCTCATCTACTAAAAACAATAATTCATCTTTCAATTTCTGGCCTTTTTCAGCCCATATGGAGAACTCTTCCCAACGTTCGTCCCAACCACGTTTATGAGATGATAAATTGGCTACCATTGTTGCTAAAGAAATTCCCATCGCGCCAGCATAAGCAGAAATAGATCCTCCACCCGGAGCTGGGGATTCAGAAGCTGTTTCGTTGGCAAAAGCAACCAAATTCATGTTGACCAATTTTTTAGCATTCTCACCTTCTAAAACATATTCAATGATTCGCTCTCGAGGATTAAACGGTTTTAGCTCATCCAAGCCCATCGATTTAATGGCGATCTTAATTAATTCATCATTATCAACACCCAATGAACGGTTTTGCTTACGCAAGAAATATTTTCCAGCGTCAAGCATGGCATTTAAAGGAATCAATCCAACCAATTCCGAACCCGTAGCACGAATACCACGTTCAGTTGCCTTTTTAGCAACTTCATCAAAAGCTTCGTGTACCGAAGTAATCGAAATATTTGTAAGATTCATCGAAATTTGGGCAATGCCATATTCTTCGATAAACCACCCAATCGCTTTTACTGATTTAAGTGAACCGGGAATCATCACAGGTTTTCCATTTTCATCCTTAACGATCTTACCAGTAATTGGATTTCCTTCACGTTTTGTACGTCCACGCTCGCGAACATCAAAAGCGATAGAGTTAGCACGACGCGTTGAAGTTGTATTTAAATTTACATTGAAAGCAACCAAAAAATCTCTAGCACTAACAGCAGTAACACCCGCTTTAACATTTAATTCAGTTGGGCCAAAATCAGGTTTCCATTGGGGATCCTTTAATTTCTCAGCCATAGCTTCATATTCACCTTTACGGCAATTGGCTAAATTTCTGCGTTCTTCCTTAAAAGCTGCGTTTTCATAACAATAAACAGAAATCCCTAACTCCTCACCGATGCGTTTTGCTAATATACGAGCATACTCAACTGTTTCTTCCATGCTGATACCTGAAATTGGAACCAATGGACAAACATCTGTAGCACCCATGCGAGGATGTTCACCATGATGTTTTCTCATATCGATCAACTCGGACGCTTTTTTAACGGCAATAACAGCTGCATCAATCACTTCTTCTGGAGTACCCACAAAAGTGACAACGGTACGATTCGTTGCAGCACCCGGATCAACATCCAATAATTTAACACCATCCACTTTTTCAATTTCATCAGTGATTTGTTTGATGATGCTCATGTCGCGACCTTCACTAAAATTCGGTACACATTCAATTAATTTCTTCATATACTAGACTATTTATATTTTATTGGATTTCTCCATTTATAATTACTTTTTCTACTTTATTGGATCCATAATAATAAGGCATATATTCATAAGATGGGATAGGTTCTGTAATAAATACATTGGCTATTTTTCCTTTAGCAATGCTACCTAGTTCTTCATGAATACCCATGGCATATGCAGTATTTATTGTAGTCGCATTAATCGCTTCTTCGGGTAACATTTTATACAGGATGCTTGCCATTGAAGTGATGAGTTGCATATTACCCGAGGGAGATGAGCCTGGATTGAAATCACTGGCCAATGCCACAGCTAATCCAGCATCTATCATTTTACGCACTGGAGCATAGACCATCCCTAAAAAGAATGCCGCACCAGGCAAAACGGTAGGCATCGTATTTGTTCCCAAAAGAGATTTAATCTCTTCGTCTCCTGTAAACTCAAGATGATCAACAGAAAGAGCGTCATACTTCACCCCTACTTGTATGCCTCCTGAATAATCCAATTCATTGGCATGTATTTTCGGACGAAGTCCATATTTCATGGCTGCATTCAAAATTCGATCAGTATCTTCAACTGTAAAAAATCCCCGATCACAAAATACATCCACATAATCAGCCAATTCTTCGGAAGCTACTTGAGGAATCATTTCATTGATGACTAAATCAACATAGTCGCTTTGTCTTCCTTTATACTCAGCAGGTATGGCATGGGCCCCTAAAAATGTAGATTTGATTGTTAGCGGATGATCCTCTTTCAAACGTTTAATAACTCTGAGCATTTTCAATTCGCTCTCGGTAGTTAAACCATAGCCACTTTTAATCTCAACAGCTCCAGTCCCCATTTGCATAATCTCATCCAAACGATTCATTGCTGATTCGTATAATTCATCCTCCGAAACTTCTTGCATCTTTTTAGCTGAATTCAAAATTCCTCCACCACGCTTTGCAATTTCCTCATAGGATAATCCCTTGATTTTATCAATATATTCTATCTCGCGACTAGCAGGATAAACCAAGTGAGTATGCGAATCACAAAAGGAAGGAAATACCATTCGACCCGTGGCATCCAATTCAATCAGTTCATTTTCGTTCTCAACAATTGCTTCGCTAAAATCTGACATTTTCCCATAATCAGCGATCAATCCATCTTTAATAAAAAGCCAGGCATCTTTGATTGTTTGCAAGCATGCCATGTCTTTTCCTGCAACGAACTTAACTGCTTTATCATTGATTTGGATAAGTTCTTTTATATTCTTGATTACTATAGCCATCTGATTGAAAATTTTGTACGAAATTAGCAAATTTCAATTGATTTCCTCCCATTCTAATGAGCTCTTTCTGATAAAAAAATGAAAAAAATTGGAATTATTACCACTTTCTAACGAATACGCTATCATCGATATAAATCAGCACTTTCTCTACGGTTGAATAGTCCATTTGTAAAAGGATTTCTGCATAACGATCAAGCTGTTTAACATGCTTTTCCTGGGGTTTCCCCGTCTTATAATCAATAATAATGACAGGGGTATCTTGAATAATAAGTCGATCTGGTCGAATGGTAAGTCCTGATTCTAATAATATTTCAGCTTCGACTTTCACATTCAATCCACTTTCAAAATAGGGATTTACTTCTGGGTGAGACAATATTTTATGCAAATATTCTTCAATTTCAGTTGCTTGTGATGCATCAATAATCCCTCTTTCTACATTCTGCAAAACAATGCTTTCAATCTGCGCAGCTGTTTCAATTTGCGATAAAAGCAAATGGATTAAATTTCCTTTTTCTTTGTTTCGTTCAGGATCTTCAATATCCCAAATTTCAGGTGCTGATGTACTAATTTGAAGATTATTTCGCCATCGTACAGAATAAAATTTTTCAAGTACATAATTCTGAACAGAGGTCACATTCTGAGTAATCGACTTTTGAAGTTGTCCAAAAGTATAAATTGATTTTTCATCCGACCATAGTCCTTTTTGATCCAAATAAAATTTTAATAAACGAGGAATATCAATTGTTTCTTTGCCATCTTTCCCTTTTGCTTTGCTATCAGTTGGCTCATTGGAAAGAACATATAATTGCTCCACTGGACGCGTAAAAGCAACATATAATAGATTGATCAAATCAAGCAGCGATTTATTCATTTCATGGTCAAAATGAGCGCTATAAACAGTTTCTCCTAAATCATTATTTACAGGCAAATAAGCTACATCCAAGTTTGGCAATGCTTCATCCTCCACTTCTAACCATAAGCGATCCAAGCCCTTTTTAACTTTTTCGTTAGCAAAAGGATAGATAACAACAGGAAACTCAAGACCTTTTGCTCTATGAATCGTCAACACACGAATGGCTGCTATTCCTTCCGGGATAATCACGGACTCTTTCTCTTTTTCAGTATCCCACCAACCTAAAAACTCATTAACATTAGACTTCCCTTTTAAGCAATATTTCAATGCTGCATCCAAAAAGAATTGCAAGTATGGATCAAGCTTTTCATTCAATTTAAAGATTCTAATAATCTCCTCAAGCAAATCATAGATCGGAAGTGTCAATAATTGATAAGGATTATAAACATAGCCACTTTCGCTCAAAAAGGCTTGAATTGCAGTCATTTTTGGAATCGATCCATCGTGATTGATCGATCGAAAAACTTCTATCAAGGATGTTTCTTTTATGTACTTCTTGTTTATTAAATACTGTAAAACAGTGGCTAAGTGAATTTTGTCAAAAGGATCAATTAAATAATGGATGAAAGAGGTGATTAGATTTATTTCGGGAGAAGCTGAAAGCAATAATGATTCAGATGAAAGGACAGCAATATTGTTTTCCATTAGATAAGAAGAGCATAATCGGGCATCTTTTTTTGTTCTACACAATAATGCAATATCTGTCAAACTTCGGTTTGACTCAAGTATCTCTTCAATCAATGCTTTTAGTCTTGGTAATATAGGATCCTGCGTTTCATCTTCTGATTTAGAAACAAATTCTAGATGAACATAACCACCTGAATTTTCTTCATCGAAGGATTGCTCCATTTTATCATAAATTTTTTTAAAAGAGTCCTCCAATTTCACCGAAACAACTCTAAAAAAATCATTATTAAAGGCAATGATTTCCTTTTTAGAGCGAAAATTATTAGCCAAAACTTGCTCGCTATAATTTCGTTTTAAATTATCCTCGCGCTCATTAGAAAGTGGCAAATGTTCTTTATTAAAGATTTCAGGTAAACAAGCAAACTGTTCAACTTCACCACTACGCCATCGATAAATAGCTTGTTTTCCATCACCTACTATCATATTAAAATGACCTTCAGATAATGAGTTATCAATTAACGGAATCATATTTTGCCATTGCAAAACAGAGGTATCCTGAAATTCGTCAATCAAGAAATGCTTATACTTTTCGCCCAATCGCTCATAAATAAAAGGAACAGGCTCCGAAAATACAATTTTTGAAATTTGTTTATTGAATTCAGAAATATGAACAATATTGTTTTGATCTTTAATTTCAGCAACAATTTTTTCAATTTCATTCAAAACAGCTAGCGGATAAATTTGCTTGTTCAGAATTTTATAAAATCTAAATTTCTGATACCCGCCATCAAGAATTGCTTTAATATTTTGGTATAAAGACTGCAATTCAGTTTTCACTTGGTCAATTGCGTCCTTCTCTGATGATTCAACTTTTGCACTATACCAAACATCTTCTTCGATTGTTTTAACAACTCGCGTATTCGCTTCAAACTTCTCATTTTTAGGGTTTGATAATCGTTGAAAATAAATCCCAATTCCTGATTTCCCATAATAAAATGAATTGGGATTAATTTTATTCTCCGAAATAATGGTCACTGCTTTGGATGCTTGTACAGAAATTCTCTTTTTAAACTCTCTAATAAATGCATTTAAAGAGTGGGCATAATCCTTAAAATTCTGATAATTTAAATTCTTTAATCGAGAAACATTGGCTTGTCCATCTTCTTGAACAAGGGTTTTAGCCAAACTCAATAAATCATTTTCGATATGCCAGTCACTTTCGTCATCGGCCTTGGATTCTGTATAACGAATCAATAAATCCGTCAATTCTTCATCAAACCCGACCCTACTAATTAAAATATCGATGGCTTCTATTAATAATTGATCAGCATTTAATTCAACATCAAAATTCAAGGGTAGATGCAAATCATATGCAAAGGTTTTAATGATTTTATGTACAAAACTATCAATGGTACTAATCGAAAAATCTGAATAATTATGAAGAATTAGAGCCAGTGACTTTCTTGCATTTTTAATTATTATTTCTTCTGAAAGCTCGGTTTCATTTAGCAATTCGGGTAATAAATACTTTATAATTTTATGATCGGGATCGAGATCAGGATTTGCCAATCCTTTTAAATTTTCAATCACACGATCTTTCATTTCATTGGCAGCCTTGTTTGTGAAAGTAACCGCCAGAATAGTACGGAACTCATTGGGGTTTCGAAGAATAATTTTCAGATACTCTTTAACCAAAGTATAGGTTTTTCCTGAACCCGCAGATGACTTATAAACCGTAAAACTCATGCCATAAATTTTAAATAAAAATACGCAGAATAAATTGATTAAT
>JBFFMB010000021.1:0-10254 GCA_041554455.1 Bacteroidales bacterium | reverse complement strand
TGCAAATTTCCATTAACGGTGAAAGAATACTTTGGAATATCCTGGGAAAAAATAAGATGAAATTTGAGGTCAAAATATTTTTTCATACTTTCTTTATCTTTTATAACCTTTACTGAAATAATGCTATCCGGATGGAGATCTAAAATATAATTTGAATCTTTGATTTCACCATCTACGATCACAATAGGGTTATTTTCTTCAAGACCATTTTTACTGCCTTCGTTTCTAATTTTGATGATGTTATGTGTAATCTTACCGGTTTTGTTGTTTCTCGAAAGAAATGGCTTTGCCTTTTCATTATTTTTTTTGCTTGTAATAAAAATGACATTTTCCGCATTGTATTTTTCCATTGCAGCCTTGCCTTTTATAACTTCTATCGATTCAATTTTATTTTCGTCTATTAGTGCTAATATTTCGGTATCATATTTTTTATCATCGATGTATACTGTGAATTTTGCGTCATTCTTAATTTGAACGATGATGTTTTTTATGTTTTCTTTTTCGGTTAGAATATTTGCACTCATCGTCACCTGGATTGCACAAAAACATAAGAGGCTTATACTTAAAATTAATTTTTTCATAGATTTTGTTTTTTTATTCTGTGTATATAATAATCATCTCATCTTCATATAAGATATTTTGCGAAACTAAATTCCAGTCCGTATGAGAAATCATAGATAAAGCTTCATTGAGTGTTGCTACTTTATCATCATAGCTCATCTCATTTTCTTGTTGGGCTTTGGTGATCCATAAAATTGAAATGAATAAAACGACCGTTGCTGCAATCGACGCAATCCGAAATAGCTTTCTTATTTTTCCTTTTCTTTCGGATTGGATGACATCCCAAATATCGTTTTCGAGATTGGCGGGCGCTTGCTTTTTGTGTTTTTTGATATACTGAAACCATGCATGGGATTCGCTTCTTGAATTACCCAACTGCTCAACTAAGCTGGCTTCTTCCTCCGAATTGGTCAGTCCTTGCTCGTATTTTTTCAGCAATTTATTGACTTGTTCCTTGTTCATAGCTATATATTTTTTCTAATTGTGATCGTATCTGTTTTCGGGCACGTGATAATAAAACTCGAACATGTTCAATTTTTAGATGTGTAAATGCCACTATTTCATCAAATTCAAACCCATCAATGTCGCGCATCAAAATCACTTCCTTTTGGTTTTCGGGCAATTCACTTATGATTTGTTGAACAATCATAAATACTTCTTTCAACTCACTTGCTCCTTGTTCTGTATAGCTTTCTGCAATTTGTTCCAAATAACAAATTTCTGTTTGTCGTGATTTTTTCGCCCTGATCTGATCTAGACAATAATTACGAGTCGTTAGAATAACAAATCCGATGATGTTGGGATGTTGTTTTAATTGAGCTCGTTTATTCCACAATTTGATCATGATCTCCTGAATAGCATCGCGTGCTTCTTCATCATCCTTTAGCATGCGCACTGCTATGGGATAAATTCGTTGCGACAACGAAAGAATGGTCTGTTTAAACTCTAAGCTATTCATCTTATACTAATAACGGATATAGGTGCATAAATATAACAAGCTTCTGATTTTATTTTTGATAAAATTTATGATTATTATTCAAAAGGCTGAAAGCTAAGTTGTAATTGTACACTAATTTATATGATTTTTTTAAGTAATCTTTATTGCAAAGAGGGTAAATAAGATTTCGTTTATCTTAGTAGAAACAAAAAACCATGAAACAAACATTTGTAATTAGTTTACTGCTAGTATTCTTAATTACTGCTTGCACTACAAAACCGACTAATGAAATGAAAGAAAAATATACAGCCGAAGTTTTGAAGGTTGAAACTGATTTTGCTGAAATGGCCAAACAAAATGGAATTGCCGCTGCTTTTTTAGCTTTCGCTGATGAAGAGGCTGTTTTATCCAGAGGTACATTAATTAGAGGGAAAGCAGAGATCAAGGCTTATTTTGAGGCAAATGTGGCTGTTTATAAAGACTTGAAATTAGAATGGAAACCCGACTTTATTGAGGTTTCTGAATCGGGCGATTTGGCCTATACTTATGGAAATTATAGTGCCACGAGTTTAGCCGAGGATGGCAGTATGAAAAGTGATTCAGGAATCTTTCACACCGTCTGGAAACGACAGGCCGATGGGCAATGGAAGTTTGTTTGGGATTAGTAGTCGAAGGCTTAATAAATATCCAAGTCTTTACTGACGATAACTTTTCCTGAATAAGTTTGAGCTATTTCAGCTAGCATTTCCTCATCGGTGGCTCCCCAGTTTAATACATGATTTAGTATGATCAGCTTAGGCTTGCTTTTATTCGCAATTTTGGCTAATTCGAAAGTAGAGGTGTGATTAAGTGCATGATATTTCTTCCAAAAGTCATTTTTTGTCAGATACTTTTCATGCGAATATATTTCATGAATGAGGATGTCTGCACCTTTTGCATACTCAGCTACTTTTTCTGAAGGAGCACAATCACCCGAAAGAACAATTACTTTATCGGGAGTAGTAAAACGAAACCCCCATGCGTTGGGCCAACTACCGTGCGTCACGGTGAAAGCTTCCACTTTTACATTCTCATCTGTATAAATGACCCCTTCTTTAGTGATCTCATGACTATTCACTCGCCAACCTTGATTGTTCGCTGGTTCAGATCCATATAATCGATATCGAATGTCTTCTTCATAGGCTATAAGTAAATGCTTGGTCATTTTATTGATGCCTTCGGGACCATAAACTTCGAGAGGCTCATCACGACCCATTACCCATGGCGTTAGAATAAGATCAGGAAAACCTGTAGTGTGATCTGAATGCAGATGGGTCAAGAATGCCCGTTTAATATTTTTTGTTTCCAGCCCTTTGATCGTTCCTCCATATCGTGGCGATAAAGCTGCTGCCTGACGGATAAGACCGGGGCCGAAATCTATAATATATGGGGTGTCATTTACAACAATGGTTATAGAACAGCCTGACTTTGTTGGGTTGGGATTGGGATTTCCTGAACCCAACATCACTACTTTGGTTATTTCTGAATCGGAGAAATCGCGTTGTGCAAAAACAAAAGTTGAAACGAAAAGTAAAATGAATACTAGATGTATTTTTGATTTCATAAGCTGTTTTTTTACAAATATAAAAAAAGCCACTCGAAATGAGTGGCTTTAACGATATATACAAAATAGATTATTTCATAATTTCAGCATAGGCTTTATAAAACTCTGTAATGGTATCAATGCCGTTATAGAATTGCTCCAATGGGAAGTTTTCGTTGGGTGAGTGAATCGCATCGCTCTCTAAACCAAAGCCCATCAATACTGATTTTAATCCTAGTTTTTCTTCGAAAGTAGCAATGATAGGAATACTTCCTCCACTACGAACAGGAACTGGCATGCGGTTGTAAGTTTTGTTGTAAGCCACTTCAGCAGCTTTATAAGCAGGGATGTCAATTGGGCAAACATAGGCTTGTCCACCATGTAAACTAGTCACCTTTACTTTTACGTAATCAGGTGCAACGGCTTCAAAATGTTCTTTGAACATCTGCATGATTTTTTCGTTGTTTTGGTTAGGTACCAAACGGCTCGAAATTTTGGCATAAGCTTTTGAAGGAAGGACTGTTTTAGCACCTTCGCCCGTATAACCACCCCAAATACCACAAATATCAAAGCTTGGACGAATACCTGTATGTTCACTTGGTGAATATCCTTTTTCGCCTTTCAATGCTTTCACATCGATGGCTTTTTTGTACTCTTCTTCATCAAATGGAGCTTCAGCCATTTTTTTACGTTCTTCTATACTTACTTCCAAAACGTCATCATAAAAACCGGGCATGGTTACCTGTCCATTTTCATCCATCATATCGGTAATCATTTTAGCCAATACATTGATAGGATTAGCGACTGCACCACCAAACAATCCTGAATGAAGATCTCTGTTTGGACCCGTTACTTCCACTTCCCAATAACCCAAACCTCTGAGTCCGGTAGTAATGGATGGAATATCAGGAGCGATCATACCAGTATCTGAAACCAAAATAATATCGGCATCTAAAATAGCTTTATTCGCCTCGCACCAAGCACCCATATTTGGAGACCCAATTTCTTCTTCTCCTTCAATCATGAATTTTACGTTACAAGGGAGGGTGTTTGTTTTTACCATCGCTTCAAAAGCTTTGGCGTGCATGAAGGCCTGGCCTTTATCATCGTCAGCACCACGAGCCCAAATTTTCCCATCTTTAACGATAGGCTCGAAAGGAGGATTGTTCCATAATTCAATAGGGTCAACTGGCATTACATCATAATGTGCATAAACCAAAACGGTTGGTAAGTTCGTATCAATAATTTTTTCACCATAAACAACAGGATTTCCAGCGGTAGGCATGATCTCGGCTTTATCGCATCCTGCGCTCAACATGGAAGCTTTCCAGTATTCAGCAGCTTTAATCATATCGTCTTTGTGATCAGCGATTGAGCTGATGGAAGGAATTCGAATTAGATCGAATAGTTCTTTTAAAAATCTGTCTTTATTCTCTTGAATATATTTTTTTGCTTGTTCCATAATATGTATAATGTATAGATAAAAAATTTAAAATTAGGATGCTAAAATACGAAATAAAGCCGAATTTATGGCTTGATTTATGTCAATATTTGAATATATCTACCAATTGTAGATTTTTATCGATAGAGCCAATAGTTTGCCGAATTTTCCTAATTTTGCCATAATAAAACGTCCTATTGAAATGATTCAGCATTTCACAATTTATTGGAAGACATCGGTCATCCCGAAATGACGTTAAAATGTAGATATTAAAGAGACTGTTATTATGCAAAAGATCAGAGTGGCTATCAATGGATTTGGACGGATTGGACGGATTGTTTTACGACAATTATTGCAAAATGAGCGCATGGATGTGATTGCCATCAATGATTTGACGGATGCCAGAACCTTGGCGCATTTGTTTAAATACGATTCGGTACATAAAACCTTTAAGGGAGAAGTTAGTCATGATGATGAACATATCATTGTGAATGGAAAATCAATCAAAGTATTGCGAGAAAAAATGCCCGATCGTTTACCCTGGGCAGCATTGAATATTGATGTAGTTATTGAAGCCACCGGTAAATTCGTGACCAAAACCAAGGCCATGAAACATATTGATGGCTCGGGCGCTAAAAAAGTGATTATTTCGGCTCCAGCTAAAGGCCAAAGCAATGGAATTAAATATGTGGTTTTAGGTGTGAATGATGAGGTGATCGATAAAAATGATTTGATTATTTCAAATTCTTCTTGTACTACCAATAATGTGGCTCCATTGATTAAAATTTTAGATGAAAATTGGGGCATCGAAAAGGGATTTATTACGACCGTTCACTCCTATACTCAGGATCAAAATTTATTGGATGGTCATCATAAAGATCTACGCAGAGGTAGAGCCGCTGCTTATTCGATCGTACCAACGACAACCGGAGCTGCCAAGGCCGTTACTAAAATATTTCCTCATTTAAATAAAAATTTAGGAGGGGCAGGAATTCGTGTTCCCGTGCCAGACGGTTCACTCACTGATTTAACCTGTACGCTTAAAAGGTCAGCGAGTATTGAAGAAATCAATGCTGTTTTTAAAAAGGCTTCAGAAGAAGGTTCCCTGAAAGGAATCTTGGAATATACTGAAGATCCCATTGTTTCTATGGATATTATTGGAAATACACATTCGGCTGTTTTTGATTCGCTGCTTACGGCCGTTCTGGGTGACAAAAATAAATTGGTCAAAGTCGTGGCCTGGTATGATAACGAAATGGGTTATTCGACCCGTTTAGTTGAGTTGATTGAAAAATTTGTGTAAAAATAATCTTGTCAATCAACTAATTATCTCATTGCCTTCAATTGTTCTTCAATCACTTTGATCTTGGCTTCGGCATCCGCTTGTTTGCTTCGTTCAATTTCAATGACTTTCTCTGGTGCATTGTTTACAAAACGTTCATTCGACAATTTCTTCTGAACAGAATTTAGGAAGCCATGGGTGTATTTGAGTTCCTCTTCTAATTTCTTAATCTCGTCCTCAATATTGATAGAATCAGTAAGTGGAATATAAAACTCGGTTGATTTAATGAGGAAGCTATTCGCTCCTTCAACTTTTTCATCCACATAATCGATACTGCTCAAGTTACAAAGTTTGGCAATGGTCGAATCGAAAGTGAAGTCAGCAGCCTGATCATTTTTTTTAATCATTAATTCCATGCTTTCTTTCATTGGAATATTTTTTGAGGCTCGTATCGATCGCGTAGCGTTGATGACTTCCTTGGCAAATTCAAATTGTTCTAAAATTTTATGATTCACTCTGCCAGCTTTTGGTAAGAGGCTGCACATAATATCATCACCTTCTTTTCGTACATTCAAAATATGCCAGATTTCTTCCGTAATGAAAGGGGTGAAAGGATGTGCGATCTTCATGATTTTTTCAAAGAAATCCAACGTGCTTTGCAAAGTTGATGCATCAATGGGTTTTTGATATGCAGGTTTGACCATTTCTAAATACCATGAGCAGAAATCATCCCAAATTAATTTGTAGGTTGACATCAATGCATCAGAAATGCGGTATTTTGAAAAATGATCATCCAATTGCTTCATGGTTTCATTGAGCTTGGCGTCGAACCACTGAATTGCTACCTTACTAGAATCGGGTTGCTCAATGCTTGTATCTGCTTCCCAGCCTTTTACTAAACGCAACGCATTCCAGATTTTATTGCTGAAGTTACGTCCTTGTTCACATAAGCCTTCGTCAAAAGGTAAATCGTTACCAGCAGGGGAGGTGAGGAGCATTCCTACACGCACACCATCAGCCCCATGTTTTTCCATTAAATGAATAGGGTCGGGTGAATTACCCAACGATTTTGACATTTTTCGTCCTTGTTTATCTCTAACAATTCCGGTTAGGTAAACATTTTTGAATGGGATTTCTTTTCGGTATTCCAAACCAGCCATGATCATACGAGCTACCCAGAAGAATAGAATTTCAGGAGCCGTCACCAAATCGTTGGTTGGATAATAATAATTAATGTCTTTATTGTCAGGATTACGAATGCCATCAAATACGGAGATGGGCCACAACCAGGAAGAGAACCAGGTGTCGAGTACATCCTCGTCTTGTTTTAGATCTTCGATTTTTAAATCAGGAAGATTAAATTTTTCTTTGGCCACTTTCAATGCTTCTTCTGCCGATTTAGCAACCACCATTTCACGGTTTGGAAGATAGTAAACAGGGATGCGTTGTCCCCACCAAAGCTGGCGAGAAATACACCAATCTTTTACATTCTCCATCCAGTGACGATAGGTGTTTTTGAATTTCTTAGGATGGAATTGAATGCTGTCGTCCATTACTAAATCCAAAGCAGGCTTGGCCATTTCAGTCATTTTCATAAACCATTGCAGCGAAAGTTTGGGTTCGATAACAGCATCTGTTCTCTCTGAGAATCCAACCTTATTGATGTAGTCTTCAACTTTTACTAAATGTCCGGCTTTTTCAAGATCTGCAACAATTTCTTTACGAACGGCGAAGCGATCTTTACCAATATAAAGCTCTGCTTTTTCGTTTAGGGTTCCATTATCATTGAAAATATCAATAGTGTCGAGCTTGTATTTTAAACCTAAATTATAATCGTTGATGTCGTGGGCAGGTGTGATTTTTAAAGCACCTGTTCCAAATTCGCGATCTACATAATCATCAAAAATAATAGGAATGCTACGCTCAACTAAAGGAACGATAACGTTCTTTCCTTTTAAATGAAAGTAGCGTTCATCTTCAGGATGAACACAAAGAGCTGTATCTCCAAGAATGGTTTCCGGACGAGTAGTGGCAATGGTCACCGACTCATTGCTTCCCTCCACTTTATAGCTTAAATAATATAATTTTGATTGAACTTCTTTATGGATCACTTCCTCATCAGATAAAGCAGTCAAGGCTTGTGGATCCCAATTAACCATGCGAACACCACGATATATCAATCCTTTATTGTAAAGGTCAATAAAAACATCAATCACTGATTCGTACAAGGCTTCATCCATGGTAAAACGAGTGCGGTCCCAATCACAGGAAGCCCCTAGTTTTTTTAATTGCTCCAGAATGATTCCGCCATGTTTTTCTTTCCATTCCCAAGCATGCTCCAAAAACTCATCACGACTCAAACTAGCTTTGTCAATTCCATCTTTTTTTAATTTATCAACAACTCTGGCCTCAGTAGCAATAGAGGCATGGTCGGTTCCTGGGACCCAACAAGCATTTTTTCCGAGCATACGAGCACGCCTAACCAATACATCTTGCAAAGTATTGTTCAGCATATGTCCCATATGCAATACACCCGTGACATTTGGTGGAGGAATTACGATGCAGTAAGGCTCTCTTTCATCGGGTTCCGAATGAAAATACCCTTGATTCATCCAATGTTTATACCACTTGTCTTCTGTGTTTTGAGGATTGTATTTGCTTGCTATTTCAGTCATGTATGCTTGTGTAAAATTTAAAGCGCAAAATTAGTAAAAAAAGTCTATCCCAAAGCGATTGCTTTCAGCTGTAAATAAAAAAAAGGACAGATGATTCTGTCCTTCAATAAATATTTAGAATACGATTGTTAGTGGTAATTTCTAAAATGTCTATGTGAGCGAGTGAAATCAGCTAAATTCATATTTCCAGTAACCCAAATTAAGCTGGCCTCATCATCTTCTTGTGCAATAATCAGCCCTTCTTTAATTAGGTTGTCATCCCCATTTACGATATAAATTTTTACTTTCTCATCGCTGCTATTTACATCCATCAATAATTTATAATCTCCTTTTTTAATAATGTCAGCAATATCATCATGGAATTCGGAATCACGAAACGTTTTATATCGATTTTTAAAATGTAAGATTTTAAATTTGTCTATCTGATCAAATAGGTCGTCTACATCATTTCCTAAGCTGATATTAATTCCATCCATTGATATACTTACCGAGCTGACATCTTTTTGGCCTTGGTATTTGTCGAAAAAATTCTCCAAATCATGATCTTCTGCCAAGAGCAACATTGGAAAGCATACTAAAGCGACCAATGCTAGTTTTATGCGATTTTTCATTTTATTAGATTTATTGATTGTAATTATCTTTGATTTTTTCCAATTTATCCAATCCTTTAATTTGAACGGATTTTGAGATTTTTGAAATGCTTTTAAGGTCGATGATACCAAAGAAACTTATGAGAGTTGTTTGGTTTTTCTCGGTTGACACCAAAAGTAATTCAATGATATCATTCCCTTTTTTACGCAACATAAAACGGGCATCCGAATCGACTTCTTTTACGGTCATTAACTCTGTAAATTTTCCTTTTTTCAAAATTTCATTGACTTTGGTATTAAGAATATTACTTGTTTCGTCCCCTCTTCGGTTGTATGTTAAAATTTTCATACCGTTTAGACCGGCTAAGGCACTTTGCATTTCCTTAAATTCGTCGTTTTCAACACCTTCTAGTTGAACAAGTAGCATAAACATTTCTTTGGAGATGTTTACAGAAGTGAATCCATCTTCTCCAACATATTCGTCGTATAAGTTCTCGATAGATGAGTCTTGAGCGCTTAGCATCATAGGGATTAAGATGAAAATAATGCTGATTAGTTTGATTAGTTTTTTCATAATAATGATTTTTAATTATTTAAAATTTTTTGTTGATTTTCGTGGAATTTTGATATTTTGTTGGCTTCGTTAATGCCAGTATTTAAGCTTGATAATTTTGATAATTGTTGAACGCCATCATCAAATTTTGCAACTTTAGATATAGGTTCTGCTCCTTTATTAAATGTTTCAGCAACAAAAAGAAGAGCCTTTTTTGTTTCTAGATATGCAGCCATTGGATCGCTAAATGTATCTTCAACTTTTGAAGTCAGAGGATCAAATTTGAAGAAAATGCTTAAAATAATAAGAATGCTAGCTGCAATCCCTGAGGCTGTGTATAAAAATCTACGTCGAGTATGGCGTATTTGTAGTTTATCTTCTTTTGAAATTTCATTTAAAATCTTGTTGTCAAAGCTTTCGTCTAAGTAATTGTGATCATGTTCATCAGAAAAGTACTCAAACTGTGCTTTCAGCGACAACAGATGAGGAGGTATGTCTTTCTTCTGGAAGAATTCCCTCAGATTTTTTTCATCTTCAAGGGAGGTCTCACCGTTGAAGTAGCGCTCCAGTAGATTTTCAGTTTGACGAGAATTCATAATTTTGAATTTTTAATAATGTGTCTCTTACTTTTTT
>JBFFMB010000020.1:0-10573 GCA_041554455.1 Bacteroidales bacterium | reverse complement strand
TCTTTAACGAGATGGATTCCTTTGTGAATGAGGTTTCCAAAAACCCAGAAATCCAAATAGTAATTATTACAGGTGAAGGAAAAGCCTTTGTTGCGGGGGCCGATATCGCGGAAATGGTAGATAAAACTCCTGAAGAAGGAACTGCTTTTTCTCGTTTAGGACAAAATACATTTTCAAGTCTTGAAAAACTTGAGATCCCGGTTATTGCTGCTATAAATGGTTTTGCTTTAGGTGGAGGTTTGGAATTGGCTATGGCTTGTGATTTCAGGATTGCAAGTACTAAAGCAAAATTTGGTCAACCAGAAGTTAATTTAGGAATGATTCCGGGATATGCAGGAACACAGCGTTTACCTCGTTTAGTGGGCTTGGCTGATGCTTTGTATTTGCTGATGACAGCTGATATGATTGGTGCAGAAGATGCTCTCAGAATCGGTTTGGTGCAAAAAGTATTTGAACCAGAAGTATTGATGGATGAGGTATTGAAGATTGCCAAGAACATCCAATCAAAAGGTCCGGAAGCGATAAAAAAAGTTAAATATGTGACTCGTCAAGGAATGCAAATGGATTTTGAAAATGGAAACGACTTAGAAGCCGATTATTTTGGAACTCAATTTAAAGCCGAAGGCGAAGAAGGAATGCGAGCGTTCTTGGAAAAAAGAAAACCGAATTGGTAAGTTCGATAGTCATAAGTGGTCATTCAGTAGTCATGTATTGAAATTTAGTTGTAAACTCTAATGAAGACGAATGACGCTTGCTTAGCAAGCGAATGTCAATTGAATGACTATGTATACCTACTAAATTGAAAAACGGATTAAGATTAATGAATCAAAAACCTAATAAATAAAAAATTATAACATTTATGAATTACGACGAACGTTTAAGAAATGTAACGGTTCTGGGTGCCGCCGGAAAAATGGGAAGCGGAATCTTATTGCTTACAGCAATAGAAATGGCTGATCTTAGCCTAAAGCCAGAAAATAAGGGCATCCCTTATTGCTTGAATGCCATGGATCTTTCGCAAGAAGGCTTAGCCGGATTATTACGTTATCTAAAAACCCAGGTAACAAAAATTGCTGAGAAAAAAATTGTTTGGCTACGTAAAATGTATGCTGATCGTGCCGACTTAATTGAAAATGAAGAGATCTTAAATCAATATGTTTTTGATGTATTAAGTGTGGTGCGGCCAGTAACAAAGGTGGAAGTAGCTTACGAGTCGAACTTAATTTTTGAAGCCGTTAGCGAGAACAAAGATTTGAAGGTGAAAATCTTTACACAGATTGATCAAAACAATCCCAATAAGCCTTGGTATTTTACGAATACTTCTTCAGTCCCTATAAATATTATTGACAGTGAAGCGAATTTGGGCGGGCGTGTTCTTGGTTTTCATTTCTATAATCCTCCGGCTATCCAAAAATTAGTAGAGCTGATTTTGCCTCCAAGCCCAGTTTCTGGTATGGAAGATTTTGCCAAAGAATATGCAAAAAAACTGAGTAAAATTGTAGTTCCTTCAAATGATTATGCCGGATTTATTGGCAATGGCCATTTTATGCGCGATGCCTTACATGCGATTACTGAAGTGGAACGATTGTCAAAAGATATGTCATTTGTTGAAGCAGTTTATACCGTCAACAAAGTTGCTCAAGATTATTTGGTTCGACCTATGGGTATCTTTCAATTGATCGATTATGTGGGTGTGGATGTGGTTCAGTTTATCATGAATGTGATGAATCCATTCCTAAAAGATGAAAACCTTCACTCTGATTTATTGGATAAAATGATGACTTTTGGAGTTAAAGGAGGTCAAAATTCTGATGGTTCACAAAAAGATGGTTTCCTTCAATATGAAAAAGGAAGACCAATTGCTGTTTTCAATCCTGATACAAAGACTTATATTGCCATTAGTGAATATCAAGATAAATGTGATGCTTTCCTCGGGAAACATCCTGATCCAAAAGTTAGCTGGAAATCGACCATCCGACGAAAAGACAAAGATCAAGTATTTGCTGAGTTTTTCGCGACCATGAAATCAATGCCTGATTTTGGCGCAAAACTAGCCATGGAATATGGCAAACGTTCCAATGAAATTGGTCGATTACTTGTAAATTCTGGTGTGGCAAATAACGAGGCCGATGTAAATACGGTGATGCTAACAGGCTTCTTCCATGCTTACGGACCGATTAATGACAACTTTGTATTTTAAATTTTAGAACAATGAAAAAATTACGTAAAAAAGTATATATAGCAGCCGGATTTAATACCGTTTCAATGGGAACAGGAAGGAGCGAATTTCATCCTAAAAAATAACGTCCAGGGCTGGAACATTATATTGAAACTGCTGGAAAAGGAACCATTGCGCAAATTAATGATGCTGCAAATATTGATGAAGGAGTTATTGGGAATTTTATGGCTGCTCGTTTTAACAAACAAGCAAACCTACCAGGCTTTATTCCAACCATTGATGAAAAATTACAGTATAAACCAGCTATTAGTGTAGAAGGTGCTTGTGGTTCGGGTGGATTGGCTCTTATTTCTGGCTTAAAATCTGTATTGGCTGAAACGGCTGACTCTGTTTTAGTTCTTGGAGTTGAAGTTCAAAATACCATGAAAGCATTGTATGGTGCTGATGTTTTAGCGGGTGCCGGATGGTATAAAAAACGCAAAGAAGGGCATGCCTTTTTCTTTCCCGGACTATTTAGCACAAGAGCTGGAGCTTATTATGAAAAATATGGGAAAGAATATGCACGAGAGGGAATGAAACGTTGGTTTGTGAATGCCATGGAAAATGCTCGCCTTTGTGAGACTGCTCAGGAATATGAGAATAAAGCGACAGATTTATATAAATTGTATGATAAATTCAGATTAAATGGCGAAACCTTCGTTGATAATTTAACTGTTTTGGATTGTTCAAAAGTTTCTGATGCTGCCTCTTCAATAATTATGGCTTCGGAAGAAGGTTTGGAAAAACTTGGCATTGATAAAAAAGATGCTATTGAAATCGTAGGCTGGTCTCAAGTAGTCCGGAATATTACGAACGAACCACCCGATTATACCGAAGTAACGGCCATTAAAAAAGCAGCTCAACAAGCTCTTGAATCAGCTGGAATTACTGTGGATGAATTGGGAACTGTTGAAACACACGACTGCTTCTCAATTGCTGGAATTCTTGGGGTTGAGGCTCTTGGATTAGCAGAGCCTGGAAAAGGAGCTCAATTCGTAGCCGATGGTCATACGGCTCGTGATGGAAAAATTCCAATTAATACAACCGGTGGTTTAATAGGCTGGGGACATCCAACAGGTGCTACTGGTGTTCACCAAGCGGTGACTATTTGGGAACAGCTAACAGGCAAAGCGGGAGCTGCTCAAATTAAAATTAATCCTGATCGCCCTTACGGAATGACCATTAATATGGGTGGTGATGATGTTACCGTGATTGCAATGGTTTATAAAAAAGCAGAATAAAACAATTGCTTAATGAGATAATTAGCTCATGTGCTAATGATAACCCTACGTGTGGTTTAAAACCCTCGTAGGGTTTGTTGTTTATACTTTCGAAACTTGGACTTAATGAGCATTTTTAGTAACTTAGTTTCCTTAGCTAAAAAAATTTAAAAATTATATATATGAAAAAATTTGCCATTGTATTAGCAGGCTGTGGTGTGTTTGATGGAGCTGAAATCCATGAGGCCACCCTTACTATGTTAGCGATTAAAGAACAAGGAGCAGAATACGAAGTGTTTGCCCCGGATATTCCGCAACATCACGTCATCAATCATATTACAGGGAAGGAAATGAAAGAGAGCAGAAATGTCCTGATTGAATCTGCTCGTATTGCTCGTGGTGTTATCAAAAACTTAACTGAGTTTTATGCAAGTGATTTTGATGCTTTGATTTTTCCGGGCGGATTTGGTGCGGCGAAAAATCTTTCAACGGTTGCTTTTAAGGGCGCTGATGCTGAGGTAAACCCAGAAGTTGAAAAAGCAGTAAAATCAATGCTTACAGCGAAGAAGCCTATTGGTGCTCTATGTATTTCTCCTGCCTTTATAACCAAAATTATAGGCGATGTAAAAGTAACTATTGGGCAGGATGAAGCTACTGCTCAAACCATTGAAGCAATGGGAGGAACTCATGTTTTTACAGATCATGGCGATGTTGTAGTGGATGATGAAAAACTTGTTTTTACAACGCCTTGCTATATGCTTGAAGCGGATATCACTGATATTTGGGAAGGAGCTTATAATATTGTAGAGGCCATGCTTAAGTTTATGGAATAATTTTAATGGATATTGAGTAGAACCGAAATGTAAATTTTGATTCTGTTCAATTTCTTTTGATTAAGTCAAAATGAATAAAATAACTCAACTTTTTAAGATAAAATACCCGATTATTCAGGGAGGTATGATTTGGTGTAGTGGGTGGGAATTGGCCTCAGCAGTAAGTAATTCCGGTGGACTTGGATTGATTGGCTCGGGTTCTATGTATCCCGATATTTTGCGGGAGCACATTCAAAAATGCAAAAAAGCAACGGATAAACCCTTTGGAGTCAATATTCCTTTATTGTATCCACAAACGGATGATCATATCCAAATTATTGTGGAGGAAGGCGTGAAAATTGTATTTACTTCCGCAGGAAATCCCCAAAAATACACTGCTTATTTAAAAGAAAAAGGAATCACTGTTGTACACGTGGTAGCCAATGAAAAATTTGCGCTTAAATGTGTGGAGGCAGGAGTGGATGCGATTGTTGCTGAAGGTTTTGAAGCAGGTGGACATAATGGTTTTGAAGAAACAACGACCATGGCTTTGATTCCACAACTTAGAAAAATAATTGATATTCCATTGATTGCTGCCGGAGGAATTGGAACAGGAAGAACGATGTTAGCAGCCTTTGCTTTGGGTGCTGATGGCGTTCAGATTGGGAGCCGTTTTGCTGCTTCTTCTGAATCGTCCGGGCATGAAAATTTTAAGCAACAAATATTGGAAGCCAAGGATGGGAGTACAAAATTAAGTTTGAAGCAATTGGTTCCTGTTCGATTGTTACGAAATGAATTTTTGAATCTAGTTGAAGAAGCTGAAAAAAGAGGAGCTTCCAAAGAGGAATTGGCAGAATTGCTAGGTCGAGGAAGATCCAAACTCGGCATGTTTAACGGCAATATTGATGAAGGTGAATTAGAGATCGGTCAGATTTCAGCCATTATTGATAAAATAAAGCCTGTAGCTGACATCGTTGAAGAAATTATCAAGGAATTTGAAGAAGCCAAAACGGACTTAGATCAAATTTCGTTTTACTAATTTATAGTTCTTTAAAAATTAGGCCTCTAATTTTAGTTGTTAACACCTTAACAACTAAATATTAATTATATTTATAAACTGAATATATTAACCTAATATTATTGCCATGGATTTTAATTTAACCGAAGAACAAATAATGATTCAGCAGGCTGCTCGCGATTATGCCGAAAGAGAATTGATTCATGATGTAATTGAGCGCGATACCAAAGCTGAATTTCCTACCAGACATATTAAAAATATTGCAGAACTGGGATTTATGGGAATGATGATTGACCCTAAGTATGATGGTGGGGGAATGGATACGGTTTCTTATGTGTTGGCCATCGAAGAGTTCTCAAAAATTGATGCTTCTGTAGCTGTGATTATGTCAGTACAAAATTCCTTGGTTTGTTATGGATTGCAGAAATATGGAACCGAAGAACAAAAAGAAAAATATTTAAAACCTTTGGCTCGAGGTGAAGCTATTGGTGCTTTTCTTTTATCTGAACCAGAAGCTGGATCAGATGCAACGAGTCAGAGTACATCGGCTATAGAAAAAGATGATCATTATTTGATCAATGGAACCAAAAACTGGATTACGAGTGCCAATTCAGCTTCGTATTATTTGGTGATTGCGCAAACTCATCCCGAGAAAGCCCATCATGGGATCAATGTTTTTATTGTAGAAAAAAATAGTCCGGGCATTACTTTAGGTCCGCATGAAGATAAAATGGGTATGCGTAGTTCGGATACGCATTCGGTGATGTTTCAGGATGTAAAAGTTCCCAAAGAAAATAGAATAGGTGAAGATGGTTTTGGTTTTAAATTTGCCATGAAAACTTTGGAAGCCGGACGTATTGGGATAGCTGCCCAAGCAACGGGTATTGCTGCAGGGGCTTTAGAACGTGCCATTCAATATTCGAAAGAGCGCAAGACCTTCGGAAAAACAATTTCTAATCACCAAGGCATTGCGTTTAAAATTTCGGATATGGCGGTTAAGGTTGAAGCCGCTCGGAATTTTGTGCTGAAAGCCGCTTGGCTAAAAGACAATGATTTGCCTTTTGGAGTGGCGGGAGCCATGGCTAAACAATATGCCGCTGATATTGCCATGGAAGTAACTACAGAGGCTGTTCAGGTTCACGGTGGTTATGGTTATGTGAAAGAATATCATGTGGAACGGTTAATGCGTGAAGCTAAGCTAACACAGATTTATGAGGGAACTTCGGAAATCCAAAAGATTGTAATCTCACGATCACTTTTGAAAGATTAAATCCTTATTTAATCATTTTTCGATAGAGAAACTCAATTCATTTTAATAAGCTTAATCAATTTCATTGATTGTTTTATCTTTGTCTAAAATTTAAAAATATTTGAAAATTTAATATAATTAATTCTATGAAAATTTTAATCTGTTTAAGCAATGTTCCGGATACAACCACGAAAGTGAAATTTACCGGAGACAACACAGCATTTGACAAAGCAGGGGTACAATGGATCATTAATCCATGGGACGAATTAGCATTGACCCGTGCCTTAGAGTTGAAAGAAGCTTCAGCCGGAGCTATCACAAGTATAACACTTGCTACTGTTGGTGGCGCTGATGTAGAACCGACTATGCGTAAAGGTCTTGCTATTGGTGCTGATGATGCTATTCGTATTGATGCCGATCCTAAAGATGCTTTTTATGTAGCTGCTCAACTAGCTGAGGTAGCCAAAGGTTTTGATATCGTTATGGCTGGAATCGAAGCGAGTGATTATAATGGTTCGGCTGTTGGTGGAATGTTAGCTGAATTCTTGAATGTAGCTTCTGTTTCTTCGGTTTCGAAAATGGAAATTGAAGGAGGAGCCGTGACTGTTACCCGTGAAATCGATGGTGGTTCGGAAAGTGTTGCTGTACAAACTCCATTTGTGGCGATTGTCCAAAAAGGAATCACTAAAGAACCCAGAATTCCAGCTATGCGCGGAATTATGATGGCTCGTAAAAAACCGTTGAATGTTGTTGCTGCCCTTGAAGTAGAGGCTTTAACAGAACATGCAAGCTACGAACTTCCTGCCCCTAAAGCAGCCTGCAAAATGGTGGATGCTGAGAATGTGAAAGAATTGGTAGACTTACTTAAAAACGAAGCAAAGGTTTTGTAATGTGCTAATTTGAAAATGTGCTGATGTGCTAATGAAAAATTTGCATTAACATATTAACACTTAAACACATTAACACTTTTAAACAATAAAAAAAGAAATTATGTCAATATTAGTATATACAGAAAATTGGGAAGGCAAATTCAAGAAACTAAGTTTCGAATTGGTATCCTACGCCAACGAAATGGCAAAACAATTAAGCACTGAAGTGGTTGCATTATCGATCGGTAATGTAGATGAGTCTGAACTTAAATTATTGGGTCAGTATGGGGCTTCGAAAGTATTAAATATAAATGATACTCAATTAGAAAAACTAAGCAATGCCCCTTATGCAAGAGTGATTGCGGAAGCAGCCCAAAAAGAAGCTGCTCAGGTGATTGTTTTTGCCCATAATAATGCAGGTAAAGCGATTGCTCCAAGAGTATCGGTTAAATTAAAAGCTGGTTTGGTTTCGGGTGCTTCTGAAGCTCCTTCAAGTTATGATCCATTCACTGTGAAGAAAAAAGCATTTACTGGAAAAGCCTTTGCCAATGTGGTCGTTAAATCTGAGGTGAAAGTACTTACATTAGCTCAAAACTCATTTGGTTTAGTGGAAGATGCAAAAGATGCCGTTGTTGAAGCATTTGCTCCTGCATTAGAAGCGGGTGAATTTAAAACGGAAGTAAAAGATACCCATAAAATTACAGGCAAAGTTTTATTAAACGATGCTGAGATTGTGGTTTCTGCGGGTCGTGGATTGAAAGGTCCTGAGAACTGGGGACCGATTGAAGAAATGGCTGAATTATTGGGAGCTGCTACCGCTTGTTCTCGTCCGGTATCGGATGAAGACTGGCGTCCTCACAGCGAGCATGTTGGGCAAACGGGTAAAATCATTGCTCCAAATTTATATTTCGCTTTTGGTATTTCTGGTGCCATTCAGCACTTAGGTGGTGTGAGTTCTTCAAAAGTGATCGTTGCTGTGAATACCGATAAAGATGCTCCTATTTTTGAGGCTGCTGATTATGGTATTATTGGTGATGCTCAAAAAATTCTTCCTCAAATGGTTGAGGCTATTAAAGCTGTGAAAGCGGAATAATTAAATTGTATTATAACAAATGAACCGCTTGGAGAAATTCAAGCGGTTTTTTTATATTTCATAACACCTATTAAATGAGGGGTATAAACTCATTATTAATATGAATTAAAATTTTATTTGTCATTTTTTTCATTGTTTAATTCAGATTTTCTATACATTTGCCAAAAATATAAAGAAATGAATTTTACTCAATTACATCATGTACATCATTCTATTTGCTCTCAGGCGAAACGATGATGTTGTGTGTAAATGACAAATAATATTACGAATCCCGTCTGAGTTTATCAGATGGGATTTTTTCTTTCCATAGGGTTTACTCAGGCATAAGTAAACTAAAAATGAGTAAATCAGAAATCAAGTTAAAAATTGCCGTCCAAAAGTCGGGACGATTAAATGAAGACTCTATAAAATTGTTGAAAGACTGTGGTATTTCAATCGATAATGGGAAAGATCAGTTAAAAGCAACAGCACGCGATTTCCCCTTAGAAATATTTTACCTGCGAAATTCCGACATTCCTCAATACCTCGAAGATGGGGTGGTCGACATTGCCATTATAGGAGAAAACCTTCTGATCGAAAAGCAAAATGAAGTTGAAATTATTGAACGTTTGGGCTTTTCGAAATGCCGTGTTTCGCTTGCTGTTCCAAAAGAATTTGAAAATGTTGGCATGGATTATTTTCAGCAGAAAAAAATTGCCACCTCTTACCCGAATACAGTAGAATCTTTTTTGAAGGAAAACAATATTGAAGCCGATATCCATGTTATTTCTGGCTCAGTAGAAATTGCGCCTAACATTGGATTAGCCGATGCTATTTGTGATATTGTGAGTTCCGGAAGCACTCTGTTCAAGAATGGTTTGGTAGAGGTTTTTACTCTTTTAAAATCGGAGGCATGTATAGTAAAAACAAGGCTGCAGCTTAGTTCCGAAAAAGAGGATTTGATAGATAAACTAGTGTTTAGGATTCAATCCGTTTTGCGTGCTAAAAACAACAAATATATTTTACTAAATGTTCCCAATGATAAGATTGAAGAAGTGAGTTCTATTTTACCCGTATTAAAAAGTCCAACTATTTTACCCTTGGCTCAAGAGGGCTGGAGTTCCGTTCATTCTGTCATCGAAAAAAATAAGTTTTGGGAGGTGATTGATGCATTGAAAGCTGCAGGAGCAGAGGGCATACTTGTTATCCCCATTGAAAAAATGGTTATTTAAAATGAATAGAAAATGAACATAATTATTGAACCTAAAAGAGAAGATTGGGAAGAGATTTTAAAACGTCCCACTAAAACCTATCAGGATTTAGAAGGTCTTGTAAATGCGATTTTTGAAGATGTTAAGACGCGTGGAGATGAGGCTCTTCGTAAGTATACTAAACGTTTTGATAAGGTTGATGTTTCAGATCTGGCAGTAAATATAAATTGTTTGGAAGCGGCAGAGAATCAGATTTCAGAGGATTTGAAAAAAGCCATTCAATTGGCCAAAAATAATATTGAGAAATTTCACCAATCACAACGATTGGAGATGAAAGTCATTGAAACTGCTCCTGGTGTTTTATGTTGGCAAGAAAGTCGAGGAATTGAAAAAGTGGGTATTTATATTCCAGGAGGAACAGCTCCTCTATTTTCAACGGTATTGATGTTGGCTGTACCAGCAAGAATCGCTGGATGTAAGGAAATTATTTTGTGTACTCCTCCTGATAAGAATGGAGAATTCAATCCAGCTATTTTGTATACCGCTCAACTTTGTGGTATCAGCAAAATTTTTAAAGTTGGCGGAATACAAGCCATTGGAGCGATGACATTCGGAACGGAAAGCATCCCCAAAGTCTATAAAATATTTGGCCCAGGCAATCAGTATGTGACGGTTGCCAAACAAATGGCTCTGAACAAAGGCGTAGCCATTGATATGCCAGCCGGTCCTTCCGAACTATTGGTCATTGCTGATAATTCCTGCAGCCCTGCATTTGTTGCCGCTGATCTGTTATCTCAGGCTGAGCATGGTACCGATAGTCAGGTGATTTGTGTGGCAAATACGGTGGAAATCATTCAAAAAATTAAGATTGAACTAGACCAACAGATTGAAAAACTAACTCGTA
>JBFFMB010000019.1:0-10584 GCA_041554455.1 Bacteroidales bacterium | reverse complement strand
TTTTAAAATTGATGGGATTGATTACAAATTGACCGCTTATCAAAACGTAAAATACGCCGCTATTGAAGGTTATGAAGATTATTTGTTTATTCCTTTTCGTGATTTGACTTGTGGGGAGGAATCCTATGGCGCTGGACGTTTTCTAGATTTTAAAATGCCAAAAACAGATAGTACATCTATAGATTTTAATTTAGCGTACAATCCGTTATGTGCATACAATCACAAATATTCATGCCCAATACCACCAGCTGAAAACACATTGTTTGTAAAAATAACAGCGGGAGAACAAACATACGAAAAGCATTAATTTTGTGAGGATGTCAAAAAATAATATAAAAATATTATATGTTGAAGATGAGGAGGCTATTCGCAATCTGTATGCTCCTTATATTGAAAAAAGAACGACAAACTTTTTTCTTGCCGAAAATGGAAAAGAAGGTTTAGCCCTTTTTAAAAAACACAAACCTGAATTGGTTATTAGTGATATTAGAATGCCCATTATGGATGGGCTGGAAATGACTTCAAAGATTAAAGAAATTGATCAGGAAAGCCGAATCATTATTATTACAGCCTTTAGTCAACATGAATATTTTACACGTGCTATTAAACTAGGGGTTAATGGATTTCTAGTGAAACCAGTCACTAAAGATGATTTGATGGCAGTGATTGACGAACAAATCAAGATTATATTAACGAAACGCAAAGCTGTTTCGGAAGGTCTTAAACGAAGCCAGATTCAGAAAAAGCTGGAGAAACTCAATGAAGAGTTAGAAATGCGTGTTGATGAACGCACAAAAGAATTACAAATAGAGATTAATGAGCGCATACAGGCTGAAGAAATGCTCCGCGAAAGCGAAGAAAAATACCGTCAAATCTTTGAAAACGCTAATGATGGCATTATTCTTACGATCAACGGAATTGTACGCTTTATCAATCCTAAATTATATGAAATAACCGGCTTCTTACCAAAAGAATCCATCTCAAAACCATTCACAGATTTTGTTCATCCCGATTATAGAGAAATTGTATATAATAATCATATAGGCCGACTTAGAGGTGAAGAAGTGCCAGAACGTTACGACATTAAAGCTTATACAAAAAGTGGTGAATTGCGCTGGTTTGAGATTAAGTCAGCCATTATTCAATGGGAAGATCAGCCTGCAGTATTAACATTCCTTACAGATATCACTGAACGGAAAAATATCGCTTCCCAACTACAGGAACTCAATTTACATCTCGAAAATAGGGTTCAATCAGAATTAAAGAAAATCAAAGAGCAGCAGCAACAACTCATTCAAAAATCGAAACTAGAATCACTGGGTGAATTAGCAGCAGGAATAGCCCATGAAATAAATCAACCATTAGGAGGAATTTCCCTATTGTTAGACAATATACTATACCATTCTACAAAAGGAAAACTGACACCTAAATATCTTGAGGAAAAACTCAGAAAATCATTTGAAGATATCGATCGAATAAAAATGATTATTGATCATATTCGAGCTTTTTCACGTGACCAAGACACCACTGTCTTTACTAGAGTTGATATACAAGAGGTTATTATGAATGCTCTTGGGATGATTAAACATCAATATCAAAAGTTCGATATTGAGTTTGAATTAAATTTAAATTGCACAGAACCTTTTATCCTTGGCAATCCTTATAAACTGGAACAAGTACTTCTAAATCTTTTTTCGAACGCACGTTTTGCAGTCAGAGAAAAATGCAAATTATTAATCGAAAAGAACATTGATTTTCGAAAAAAAATTGTGATTAGCACCTATTTAAAAGACAATGAAATTGGTTTTTCGATTGAAGATAATGGAATAGGTATTCCTAAAAAATTACAAAAAAATATTTTTGATCCATTTTTTACGACTAAATCGGAGGAAGTTGGAACGGGCTTAGGTCTTTCAATTTCGTATGGAATTATTAAAGAAATGCGTGGAAATATTTCTGTGGAAAGCAAAGAAAATGAGTTTACTAAGATGATCATTGGATTTCCAATCTATACAAAAGAACAATGAAAAATTTAAATGTCTTAATACTGGATGACGAACAAAGAGTTCGCGATGAAATTGAAGAATTTTTGACAGAGAACGAATTCCCTGTATTTAAAGCAGAACTTCCTTCTCAAGCATTCAAAATATTTGATGAAATTAGCATTGACATTGCCATCGTTGACATTAAGCTGCCCGAAATGGATGGAATTGAGGTTCTTAAAAGAATCAAAGAAAAACACCCAAATACAGAAGTCATCATGATTTCTGGCCATGGTGATATGCAAAGTGTCATTGAAGCCATGCGCCTTGGAGCTACTGATTATTTCCAAAAACCCTTTCGATTATTAGAGATTAATAATGCCATTGAACGCACCAAACGATTCATCAAACTAAATAAAAAGTTGCAAGATGCAGAGAGTAGTGTTTCATTGCTTTCGAAAGAAATTCAGGAGAATATAGGCCAACGATTGCTTGGTAAAAGCCCAGCCATTACAAACATTGTAAATCTAATGACAAAGGTTGCCAGAACGGACAATACCTCGGTTTTAATCACTGGTGAGAGCGGAACAGGAAAAGAACTTATTGCTCGTGGAATTCACTTTTTAGGAAATCGGAAAAAAAATCATTTTCATTCGGTAAATTGTTCTGCCATCCCTGAAACATTGTTCGAAAGCGAGTTCTTTGGGCATAAAAAAGGTTCATTTACAGGTGCAATAGAGGATAAACCCGGTTGGTTTGAAATCTCAAATAAGGGTAGTTTATTTTTGGACGAAATAAGTGATATGCCTATCAATCAACAGGCCAAACTATTAAGAGTCCTAGAGGATAAAAAAGTTAGCAAAGTTGGTTCTCGAACGGCCATTGATGTTGATGTAAGAGTCATTGCTGCCTCCAATCGCGATTTAGAGAATATGAGTGAAAATGATCGTTTTCGTTTCGATCTATATCATCGGTTGAGCTCATTTATCATTCACATTCCCCCATTGCGTGAGCGCCGCGAAGACATTCCACTATTGTTAAATTATTTTATCACTGATTTTTCAGATAAAATGGCTTTATCCATCAAATCAATTGATCCCAGAATAGAAAAAGAATTGATCAATTATGATTTCCCTGGAAACATTCGCGAATTAAAAAATATCGTTGAAAGAGCTCTTATCTTATGTGAGGAAGGTGAATTGAGATTAGATCATTTCATTCTAAATCCTAAGAAAATGTCAAAAAATCAAATTGTGATACTTGAAGAAAACAATCTGGATTTGGAACAAACAGAACGATCACTTATCATTAAAGCACTTGAAAAATCCGGAAATAATAAATCAAAAGCGTCGGCTTTATTAAAAATCAGCTGGCAATCACTTGATCGCAGAATGAAAAAATTTGGGATTTAGGGTTTATTCGTTTTTAAGCTTCCTTAATAAAAGCTCCAAATCCTCTTCTATTAGCCGTGTAGCACCCTGATGTTTAATCAATTCGTCTTCTATCGTTTTGTTAGCACTCTGATATTTTACTAATTCTTGATTAGCTAACTTAAGTTCTTCTTCGATTCTTTGTTTTTCTTCGAGTATGGAAGAAACTTCAGCACTGATTTCTTCCATTTCTTTTCGCACTTCTTCTATTCCATCATCCTCTGAAGGCCCTTCAGATGTATAATTATAAGACTGTTCAGTCTTCAGTATTTCATATGATTTTTTCATTTGAGATGCAGTATTCTCCATCAAAAGCTGGTCATCCTTCAATTTTTGAATCTCGTCTTTTAATTGATCAAGTTCAACTTTATGGGCTTGCTTCAAATTCAATAGCTTCTCGTTTGACTTATTTGAAGATTTTTCAATGTGCTTAAATTTAACAAAATTTCTGATCCAAGAAATCGTAAGCAAAGTCAACAGTATGATTAAAACGACTATAATGAAAATATAATTCCCTTTTTGTTTAGAAATAGTAGTGTATTCGGCATTAAGACGAGCATTATCGCCTATAAGCTGATCTTTAATTGCAGTTAATTCGCTTACTCTTGTCTCTAGGTTTATATTCCTTTTAGGAGAATTGATCATCAAACTATCAAACAATATATTATCAATAGAAACAACAGCTTCCAAGCGTTTCGACAGTTCAACCATATTTGACCATGTTCGAATAGTTAAAGTATCCTTAAATTCTTTATACTGTTGAAAACGTTGATTTCGCTGAGAAAATAATTCTGTTTTTGATTCTTGAGCATTTATCGCTGAAAAAGTAAATAGACTAATGCTGATAAAAAGCAAAATTTGTTTCATAATTTAATATTTATAACAAAGTTAGAGAGTTTGACTATAAAAGCCAAATCAAAAAAAAAGACGCTATGAAAACTCATAGCGTCTTTTTAAATTTTTTAAGGCTTTTATTGAGCGATAAATCTATTTTACGGCGTCAACAACAGCTTTGAAAGCCTCGGGATTGTTCATCGCCAAATCGGCTAAAACTTTACGGCTTAATTCTATATTATTTTCATGAAGCTTACCCATAAATACTGAATATGACATACCGTATTCGCGAGCTCCAGCATTGATACGCTGAATCCATAAAGCTCTGAATGTTCTTTTCTTATTACGTCTATCGCGATATGCATACTGTCCACCTTTTTCATAGGCATTCTTTGCTACCGTCCAAACATTTTTTCTGCGACCAAATTGTCCTTTGGTCTGCTTCATGAGCTTTTTCCTTCTTGCTCTGGAAGCTACTGCATTTACTGATCTTGGCATTTTTTTGTTTTTTTTACTTTAAGCGTTCCCAATTCATTTGGAAAACTTTTGGGCTCAAGTAGATTAAAATTAATTGTTTACTTTAGAATCATTAGTCTTACATTTTTCTCATCTGATGGATCAACGATAGTGTCATGCGTTAAATTACGCTTCTGCTTTTTCGTTTTTTTCGTCAAGATGTGACTTTTGTAAGCATGCTTCCTCTTAATTTTACCAGTGCCGGTTACTGTGAACCTTTTCTTAGCGCTGGATTTCGTTTTCATTTTTGGCATTACTCAATTGTTTTTATATAGTGATTAAAAACTTTCAATTATTTTTTTGGACTAACGATCATGATCATTCGCTTACCTTCCAACTTTGGTAATTGTTCTACTTTACCGTATTCTTCCAGTTCTTGAGCAAATTTCAAAAGAATAATCTCGCCTTTTTCTTTATAGATGATATTTCGACCTTTAAAGAAAACATCCACTTTCACCTTGGCACCATCTTCTAAAAAGCTGATAGCATGTTTTAATTTAAAATTAAAATCATGATCATCAGTATGAGGTCCTAGACGAATTTCTTTAACAACCACTTTCGCGGTTTTAGCTTTGATTTCTTTTTGCTTTTTCTTCAATTCGTAAAGAAACTTTTTATAGTCAATTACTTTACAAACCGGAGGGTTCGCAGTAGGTGAAATCTCAACTAGATCAAGATCTTGTTCCTCAGCAATATCTAAGGCCTCTCTCAGTTGGTAGATACCAACAGTCACGTTTTCGCCTACAACCCTAACAACAGGGGCTGTAATATACTTATTGATTTTGTGCGGATCTTCTTTACGTTTAATTCCTTTAAACCTGACCCGGCCGCGATTATGACTAAAACTTTTTGCGATGATTAATTCTCCTATCTTTAATTTAACTTCAAAATCGTCCGTCCTAATTATTCTGCAATTAGTTCAGCAATTTCATTATTTAGCATTTTTATGAACTCGTCAATTTGCATTGATCCAAGGTCGCCTTCACCGTGTCTTCGAATCGAAACACTACCGTCTAACTCTTCCTTTTCCCCGACTATCAACATATATGGAGTTTTCTGCATTTCTGCATCCCGGATTTTTCGTCCAGTTTTCTCACTCCGCTCGTCAATGCGGGCGCGAAGGTCGGAATTATTTAGCAGATTTAAAACTTTTTCAGCATATTTTTGATATTTTTCGCTGATTGGAAGTATCATTATCTGATTGGGTGTTAACCACAAGGGGAAATTACCAGCACAATGTTCAATCAGCACAGCCACAAAGCGCTCCATAGAACCAAAGGGAGCACGATGAATCATTACAGGACGGTGCTTTTCATTATCAGAGCCAACATACTCTAGTTCAAATCGTTCAGGTAAATTATAATCCACCTGAATGGTTCCTAATTGCCATTTACGACCCAAAGCATCCTTCACCATGAAGTCCATTTTAGGACCATAAAATGCTGCTTCACCATATTCAACAACACCATTTAACCCCTCTTCTTGATCAACTTCAATAATAGCCCGTTCTGATTTTTCCCAAACTTCATCGGATCCAATATATTTTTCTTTATTATTTGGGTCTCGCAAAGAAATTTGAGTAATGAATTCTTTAAAATCCAATGCTTTGAATATCTGCATCACAATTTTAATTACGCCTTTAAACTCATCCTTCAATTGATCTGGAGTACAAAAAATATGCGCATCATCTTGAGTAAATCCACGAACACGAGTCAAACCGTGTAATTCGCCACTTTGTTCGTAACGATAAACCGTACCGAATTCGGCCAAACGTAATGGAAGATCTTTATATGATTTTGGACTCACCTTATATATTTCACAATGGTGAGGACAATTCATCGGTTTCAAGAAAAACTCTTCCCCTTCAACAGGAGTTTGGATAGGTTTGAATGAATCTTCACCATATTTTTGGTAGTGACCTGATGTTTTGTACAACTCTACATTCCCAATATGAGGACACATCACCTGCTGATAACCGGCTTTTCGTTGTACTTTTTTTAAATAATTTTCCAATAATTCACGTAATTGAGTTCCTTTGGGTAACCATAGTGGCAAGCCCTGTCCCACTCTTTGCGAGAAAGCAAAAAGCTCCAACTCTTTACCCAATTTACGATGATCTCTTTTCTTCGCTTCCTCAAGCAATTCTAGATATTCTGTTAAATCTTTCGCTTTAGGGAAGGTAATTCCATATAAACGAGTTAATTGTTTACGTTTTTCATCCCCACGCCAGTATGCACCAGCTACACTTAAGATTTTAAACGCTTTTAAGAAAGCTGTGTTTGGCATATGTGGACCGCGACATAAATCAACAAAATTTTCTGTTTGGTAAAAAGTAATCGTACCATCTTCCAGTTCGCTGATCAATTCTAATTTATATTCGTCGCCTTTATCTTCAAAATGTTTAAGGGCTTCAGCTTTGCTAACCTCTTTACGTACAAAACCCAATTTCTGCTTGGCTAATTCTTTCATTTTAGCCTCAATTACAGGAAAATCAGCATCTGTAATTACGCGATCACCTAAATCAATATCGTAATAAAATCCATTTTCAATATTTGGACCTATGCCAAATTTAGCACCAGGATAGAGGATTTCAACAGCAGCAGCCATTAAGTGAGCTGAAGAATGCCACATCGCAGCTTTTCCTTCAGTATCGCTCCAAGTATATAATTTTACCCGAGAATCGCTCGTGATTGGACGTGTTGCATCCCAAATTTCATCATTGACTTTAGCGGCTAGTACATTGCGGGCTAGACCTTCGCTAATTCCTAATGCGATCTCCAAAGCTGTAATTCCTGATTCGTGTTGATGTACTGAACCATCGGGTAATGTAATGTTTATCATAAAATTTAATCCTTAAAAAATTGAGTGCAAAGTTAATTATTTCCTAACTAGCTACAAAACTTAATTTTTATATTAAAACAACTGTATAATTAAGCCTCTCTGTTTTTTCGGAAGACCCAAAAACATCTCCCTAAATTAAGGGGAGATGTTTTCCAAGATTTATAAAGGAGGAAAGAATAACTAAATACCAAAACTGTGTTCATATAACATCCAATATAACTAAAGCTTCTCCATTCTGAGTTCAATTGGCTACGCCGAACTTCGTTACACTTCGGTTCAGAATATATTGTTTAGTTTTAGTTTCCGGTTCAAGCCCGGAATGACGTATACTTTAAATTAGAGATTGCTATTAAGCAAAATTCTATCTTTCAAATACAAATCCTTTCACTAAATTTACTTCTTAAACAATTCGCAATTATGGAATCAAATAACAATAGTCAATCCTATCAAACAGGATTTATCAATGTAACTGATGGTTACGAATTATATTATGAATTGTATGGGAACCCGAAAGGTATACCCGTTTTATTTCTACATGGTGGACCAGGGGCTGGATTTTCAGATAGCGATAAACAGTTTTTTGATTCCGAGAAATACAATGTTCTTTTCTTTGATCAGCGTGGAGCATCCAGAAGCAAACCTTTTGGATCCATTGAAAATAATACGACTCAACATCTGATCAATGACATTAATACCATCTTGGATCAATTGAATTTTGATAGGGTTTATATTTTTGGCGGATCTTGGGGAAGCACCCTTGCTTTGGTATATGCCATTCATTATCCTGAGCGTACTCTTGGCTTAATTTTAAGAGGGATCTGGCTTGCCAACAAGTACGGTCTTGAACATTATATTGGCGGTGGTATTAAAGAGTTTTTTCCAGATGTGTGGAATCGGTTTACGAAATTGGTGAAAAAAGGAGAGAATCCTGTCAGTTACTATTTGGAGAACATGTTGTCTAATAATGAAGAGGTTAGCAATAAATTTGCGTATGAGTGGGCCTTTTATGAATCCTCCTTTTATACCATTAAAAAAATTGAGAATATTGAAGATATCGTTGCTACATTTCCATATAAGTCACTGGCCATACTCGAAGCACATTATATTCACAATAAATGCTTCCTCTCAGAAGACTTTATCATCAATAATATAGCAAAGATCAAGGCAATTAAAACCTCCATAGTGCAAGGCAGGTATGACTTTATTTGCCCACCCATACAAGCCTTTAGATTGCATGAAAACTTAAATAATTCGAAGCTAAATATCGTTAATTCCGGACATACATCTTCTGATGAAGAAACAAAAAAAGCCTTAATTAGTGAATTGGCGAGAATTACTTCGAAGTAAGAATAAAAGATTTGCCCCCATGCATTCAAATTGATTTCTTTCATTAAATTTGCGACTCAAAAAACAACGAATACTATGTCATTACAGATTGATAAAACCAATTATCGTTTAGAATCTCAAGATAGCAAAGAACAATTTGAAGATAGCGGGTGGATTTTGGATGCTCCAAACGAATCTACTCCAAGCCTTATCAGAGCTATTTACGAAAAAAAACAATTGAATGTTAAAGAGGCTGAGTACGGTATTTATCGATTTGCTGATTGGTTACCCATACATCGTATATTGAAAGGTTCATCAGCACCAATAACATATAAAAGTCAAGGCTTAGCCAAGGAATTGGGATTAGAGCAATTGTATATTACGTTTAGTGGTTACTGGCCTGAAAAAGGAGTTTGCATGAAAACGGCCTCTTTTAAAGAAACCGAAGCTTATTCTGTTTGTGGTCGTTTATCAGTAGATGAAAAACGAATATTAGTTGTTGCCTCAGCAGGAAATACAGCGCGTGCATTTGCCAGCGTTTGTTCTGATAATAACATTCCTCTATTGTTATGTGTACCTGAAGATAATTTGGATGCACTTTGGTTTGATCAACCCATTAATGATTGTGTAAAACTCATATGCTCCAAAACAGGTAGCGATTATTTTGATGCGATTCATTTATCAAATATTGCTTGCCAATTAGACCACTTTTTCCCTGAAGGGGGTGCAAAAAACGTTGCCCGTCGAGATGGAATGGCAACGACGACCCTTTCGGCTATTACAACGATTGGTCATATTCCTGATTTTTATTTCCAGGCTGTTGGAAGCGGAACAGGAGCAATTGCCGCGTGGGAAGCCAATCTTAGAATGATTGAAGATGGTCGTTATGGAGTAAAAAAAATGAAGTTGATGGTTTCGCAAAATGCTCCTTTTGTTCCTATTCATGATGCTTGGAAAGCAGATTCAAGAGCAATGCTCCCACTGAATGATACACTGGCTCGTCAACAAGTCGAAGAAATTGATGCCAAGGTTTTGTCCAATCGTAAACCACCCTACCCTATTATTGGAGGTTTGTACGATGCGATGAAAGACGCGGGGGGGGATGTTTTATTAGCCACAAATGAGGAAGCCAGAATTGCAGCCAGACTTTTCGAAGAACTGGAAGGAAACGATATTCATCCTGCAGCAGCAGTTGCAACAGCAACTCTTATCAATGCAGTAAAAGAAGGTATTGTAAAAGCTAAAGATACCATCATGCTTAATATAACAGGTGGTGGTGAAGAACGTTTTAAACGTGAAAACGAACTTCATTATCTCAAACCAAGTTTGATTTTTGAAATTGATCCCAAGATTGAAGATGTTAAAAGTCAACTTAAGGATTTATTTTAATCCTTAAATTTAAATGTAAAATACCCTACATCTACCGCATGTTCGTTGTGAGTGACAATGCGTCCTGAATAAATCCCTTCGACTGAAGTAGTAGATTTACAAATAAGCCAAGGAGCACGCTTTCCCTTTAATTTATAAGTTATCGACAATTCACCTGTAGCCTTATTAACAATCAATTCATTTTGTTCAAAAAATGAAGCAGAAACAATCAAACCATGATAATGGGTAGCCGTTTCTTTGACTTTTTTAACCTCCACATTTAGTTT
>JBFFMB010000018.1:0-10706 GCA_041554455.1 Bacteroidales bacterium | reverse complement strand
GGATCCCCGTCTTGATTTGAGTGATGAAATTTTAGACCAGCTTGGCATGATTGTTCAATAATTCATAATTGTACATTTTATAATTTATTAAGAAATAAAATATTTGATTATAAAATTACTTTGTATAAATTTGTCGCTCTTTAATAGAAACTAAATTAAAACACAACATGAAAAAATTATTATTCGTAATCAGCTTTATTCTAATTGCAGGAGTCTCTACTTTGTTTGCTCAAACCAATGCGAAATTAGGATATATCAATAGCACTGAGTTAATGCAAATGATGCCGGGCATGGATACTGTTGAAACAGCTTTGACTTCACACAGAACATCGCTTGAACAAACATTGCAAACAATGGTTCAGGAATATCAAAATAAAGCTCAGGATTATCAAGCCAATTATAATACAATGTCTCAAATTATCAGACAGACAAAGGAAAAAGAAATTCAAGATATGCAAACTAGAATTGAACAATTCCGTCAAACTGCTGATCAAGACCTACAACGTAAACAAGGCGAATTATTTAACCCTCTGATTGCACGTGCTCAAAAAGCAATTGCTGATGTTGCGAAAGAGAATTCATACAATTATGTTTTTGATGTAAGTACTGGTTCATTAGTATATTTTGAAGCTGGCGAAAACGTTATGGATTTAGTAAAAGCAAAACTTGGAATCAAATAGAAATGGTTTTTTAAGAAATATAAAAAAACCCCTTTGCTTTTAGCAAGGGGGTTTTTTGTTTTAATCTGCTTTTGTTTATTTTTCTTCATCGTACCAGCTAGCATACATAGCATAACTATTTGCAATCCGGAGGATTTCTCCCTCAATAAGTTCTTGACTTATCGTTTTGATTTTTTTGGCAGGAACACCTCCAAATACACTTCCTGATTTTACAACTGTGTTTTTTGAAACGATTGCTCCGGCTGCAATAATTGAATTGCTTTCAATTACCGCATGATCCATAATTATTGCACCCATCCCAATTAAAACATTATCGTGAATGGTACATCCATGAATGATTGCTCCATGTGCTATGGATACATTATTCCCTATGTTTACAGGAGCAATTTTATATGTACAGTGAATGATCGCTCCATCTTGTATATTCACATTATTCCCTATACGGATATAGTGTACATCACCACGTACAACACTATTAAACCAAATGCTGCAATTATCTCCCATCACAACATCTCCAACAATTGTTGCATTATCTGCTAGGAAACAATCGTTACCCATTTTTGGATGTATTCCTTTTACTGATTTTATTAGAGCCATTACTTTGATTTTTTCTCTTTTGGATAATCAATTGAATAATGCAATCCTCTACTCTCTTTACGTTTCATTGCCATTTTAATAACGAGGTAGGCTACATTAATCAAATTACGTAATTCGCAAATTTGTTCAGTTAACACTGATTTGTCATATAAATCTTCGGTTTCTTGATATATAATTTCTAAACGGTCGAGTGCTCTTTTCAATCGTAAATTCGAACGTACAATTCCAACATAATTACTCATAATAGATTGTAGCTCTTTATAGGTCTGAGTGATTAAAACCATCTCCTCATTATATACCACCCCGCTGGCATCCCAGTCAGGAATCTCATGTTTATATTGAATGCTTTTTATTTTTTGGATAGCGTTAATGCTCGCACGATGGGAGAAAACCGCAGATTCCAATAGTGAGTTTGAAGCCAGTCGATTAGCGCCATGCAATCCTGTTGATGCACACTCGCCGGAGGCGTATAAGTTATCAATAGAAGTTCGTCCGAATTCATCGACTTTAATACCCCCACAAGTATAATGAGCTGCTGGAACAACAGGAATCATCTCTTTTGTAATATCAATCCCGATACTTAAGCATTTAGCATAAATTGTAGGAAACTCAGTGATTAAATGATTTGCACCGATATGAATACAATCCAAATAAACAAAATCGTCGCCACTAATTTTTAGCTCAGTATCAATAGCTCTGGCAACAATATCACGAGGAGCCAGACATCCTCTTTCATCATATTTATGCATAAATTCAGCACCCTTACCTGTCTTTAGGATTCCCCCTGCACCACGCATGGCTTCGGTAATAAGAAAAGAAGGCTTCTCGCCAGGATTATACAAAGAGGTTGGGTGGAATTGGATGAATTCCATATTTTCAATAATTCCTTTTGCCCGATATACCATCGCTACACCATCGCCCGTTGCAATTGGAGGATTGGTTGTGGTAGCATAAACGTTTCCTGCACCTCCTGTGGCGAGCAGTGTTACTTTTGATAATATTGTATCAATTTTTTTTGTTTCCGGATTTAAAACATAAGCTCCAAAGCAGCATATATTTTTCGATTTTTTGTTTAGTTCAGAACCAAGGTGGTGTTGAGTAATTAAATCGACCGTAAAATAATTTTCTAGAATGCTGATGTTTGGATGAGCAATAGCTTTTTCTAAAAGTGCTCGCTGAATTTCATTTCCAGTACTATCTTTATGATGAAGAACGCGGAATTCAGAATGACCACCTTCTTTAGCTAGGTCATATTTTCCATTTTCCTCTTTATCAAATTGAGTACCCCATTCTATTAATTCTTTAATCCTGTCTGTTGATTCTGTAATAGTAATTCTAACGGTTTCGGGATTGCTTAACTCATCACCCGCAATCATAGTGTCTCGGATGTGTTTTTCGTAGGTGTCTGGGGTGTACATTACTGCTGCAATACCACCTTGGGCATAACGGGTTGCTGTTTCGTTAGCCTTCGCTTTGGAAATGATTATTACTTTTCCGTGATTAGCTACTTTTATAGCATAACTTAAACCTGCAATGCCTGAACCAATGACCAGAAAGTCAGCTTGTTTTCTCATTTAGGATTTTTTTTACAAAGATGGTAAATAAGCTAGATATCTAAAAGCTTTGTTAAAGGATCATTTCCAGAAAATAGCATCTGAATCGGATTCTCCAATAATTCTTTCACTTTTACAAGAAATCCAACCGAATCTTTTCCGTCAATTATGCGGTGATCGTATGATAAAGCCACATACATCATCGGGTGAATTTCCACTTTCCCATTGACAGCTATCGGGCGTTCTACAATATTATGCATTCCTAAAATAGCACTTTGTGGTGGATTGATAATAGGGGTAGATAGCATGCTTCCAAAAACACCTCCATTTGTAATTGTAAATGTTCCACCTTTCATATCGTCTAACGAGATTTTATTGTCTCTGGCTTTTATAGCCAATCGTTTAATTTCAAGCTCGATTTCAGCTAAGCTTAGAGTTTCAGCATTGCGAACCACAGGCACAACCAATCCTTTGGGAGCGCTAACGGCAATCCCAATGTCAGCATAATCGAAGTAAACAAATTCGTCCCCATCAATCATTGCATTCACTTGTGGGAAATACTGAAGCGACTCTGTAATGGCTTTTGTGAAAAAGGACATAAATCCAAGTCCCACACCATGTTTTTCTTTGAATAATTCTTTGTACTGTTTACGAATATTCATGATGGGAGTCATGTTTACTTCGTTGAAAGTAGTCAACATGGCTGTTTCATTCTTAACAGAAACCAATCGTTCGGCTAGTTTAATCCGTAAGCTTGACATTTTTTTGCGATTTGAGCTACGATTTCCTCCCCAAACAGATTTTGATGTATCTATTGATTTATGATTATCTTTTTCACTCACAAAAAACTCAACGTCCTTTTTTGATACGCGAATAGATTTAAAGAACTCAACTAGCTCGCCTTCGGATATATTGTTTTTTTGCATAAGCTTTTGAGCTAAAGGAGAAATGTGGGCGACTGATGTTTTTTCAATCTTTTTTTCCTCTTCTTTTTGTGGAATTGTGGATTTTGGGTCCTCTATTTTCTTCTCAATTTTAGCCTCTGTTTTAACCTTTTTTTCTCCTTTTGCTTCCGTATCAATAGAAGCAATAATAGTTCCTACGTCAATTGTTTCTCCAGCTTCTATAGTAATTTTGATCATGCCATCAGCCTCAGCACTAATGCTTAAGGTGGCTTTATCAGAGTCAATTTCTGCTATTTCTTGATCCTTTTCAACAAATTCACCGTCTTCAACAAGCCAATTTGCTAGTTGAACTTGGGTAATTGATTCACCTGGACTGGGTACTTTAATGTCTATTCTCATTTCAATGATTTTGTATTATAGCTTTTTATTAGCTGAAAATGTTTTGCTATCAATTTTATGATTTTTCATGGATGCCAGTTGATCTTCAAATGTTTTCCATTTATTTCCGATGCAAGCCATGGCGCATTCCTCTTTCAGTTTTGGGCAATCACATTTTAGAAATGCTTTATCAATAATTTTTTGCTGACTAAGTTGATGAAATTTACTGGATCCTGTTGCTGGCGAACCACTAGCGGGTCTTGCAATCACCTTCAAAGGTATTTGCTTAAAATTATGATGCATAAATGTCCATGCTCCCATATTGATTGGTTCTTCTTGTACCCATATATATGTTTCAGCATTTTCATATTTTTCAATGATCGAATTAAGCTGTTTTACGGGTAATGGATAAATTTGTTCCAATCGAATGATGGCTGTATCCTCATTATGAAGTTTTTCTTTTTCGTCGAGTAATTCATAATAGATTTTTCCACTACATAAAATTAGCTTTTTTATCAATAGAGGTTCTGCAGTTTGATCATCTATAACTTCTTTAAATCCACCCTTACTAAATTCATCGATGGAAGAAACACATTTGGGATGACGCAGCAAACTTTTCGGTGTAAATATTATGAGTGGCTTTCGTATGTCACGTTTTAATTGACGACGAAGCGCATGAAATAAATTTGCAGGGCTTGTGATATTCGCAATTTGCATATTGTTTTCAGCGCATAAAATAAGAAAACGTTCAAGCCTAGCACTGGAATGTTCTGGCCCTTGCCCTTCGTAACCGTGAGGAAGATACATTACTAGGTCATTCATCACATTCCACTTATCTTCGGCACTACTCAAAAATTGATCAATAATAATTTGAGCTCCATTATTGAAATCACCAAATTGAGCTTCCCAAATAGTTAAACTATGGGGTGTTGTTAACGAATACCCATAATCAAATCCGAGTACTCCATATTCAGATAAGGGTGAATTATAGATTTCAATTTTTTTCTGCTTATCGTTGATGTGATTTAAAGGAGTGTATTCTTTTTCAGAATCTTCCAATCGTAACACAGCATGGCGATGTGAAAATGTTCCTCGAGCCACATCCTGTCCACTCAAGCGTATAGGAATCCCTTCTACCAATAAACTTCCATAGGCCAGTTGCTCACCCATGGCCCAGTCAATTGCATTTCCGTCCAACACCATTTTTTTTCGATTTGCTAAAAGTTGAGTTGTTTTACGGAATAGCTTAATTTTTTCGGGGAAATCAGTGATCTTATCTCCAATTAAAAGTAGTTCTTCTTTTGTGAGGCTAGTGTCGGGTGAATTGTCAAAATCTTTGTTTTCTGCTTTTCGGATATCTTTCCAGGTTTCCTCAAGGAAAAATGAAATATGTGTTTTCTCTATTTTTTTTGAAGCTTCAAAACTTTTCTCCAATTTTAGATTTCGTTTTGTTTCTTTTTCAATAATTTCTTTTTCACTTATTTCAGCTTGGCTGAGGAGTTTTTCTTTATAGATTTCGTATGGATTTGCATGTTTGGCTATTTCCTTATAAAGTAAAGGTTGAGTAAAACGTGGTTCATCACCTTCGTTATGACCATATTTTCGATAGCATAAAAGATCAATAAAAACATCTTTATGAAACTTTTGACGATATTCAATCGCAAAAAGAACGGCATAAACAACGGATTCAACATCATCTCCATTTACATGGAATACGGGTGCTTGTATCGTTTTTGCAATATCGGTGCAATAGGTACTTGTTCTTCCATCTAAATAGTCAGTTGTAAAACCAATTTGATTGTTAATGACTAAATGAATGGTTCCCCCTGCCTGGTATCCTTTGAGCTCCGACATTTGAATGACTTCATAAACGACCCCTTGTCCAGCAATAGAAGCATCTCCATGAATCAATATTGGCGTTATTTTGTTCGTATCTCCATGGTATTCGTGATCAATTTTTGCGCGTACAATTCCTTCTACAACAGGATTAACGGTTTCTAGGTGAGAAGGATTAGGACTCAAGGTCAATTTAATCTCATTCCCCTTTGTTGTTTTACGTATAGCAGAATATCCTAAGTGATATTTTACATCTCCTAGCAAATATTCGTCATCAAATTCTTTTCCTTCAAACTCACTAAAAATATCTCCGAATGGTTTTCGCAAAATATTTGCTAAAACATTTAATCGCCCTCGGTGAGCCATTCCAATGACAAATTCTTCACTTCCTAATTCAGCTCCTTTTTCCATTATAGCATCTAAAGCAGGGATTAGGGATTCAGCTCCTTCTAATGAAAATCGTTTTTGTCCAGGAAATCGTTTGTGAACAAACTTTTCGAAAAAGACCGCTCTTCCAAGCTTTCTTAATATAAAATGTTTGTCTTCAAGATTGAAGGGATAGGTGTTTTTGCTTGATTCAATTCGATTCTGTATCCACTTAACAATTTCGGTATTGCGAATATATTCGTACTCAGATCCAACCGATTTACAATAGGTATCTTTTAAATATGTAACAATATCCTTTAGGCTGCTACGCCCAATTCCAAGTTCGGTTCCAGCCTGAAAAAGTTTGTCTAGATCTGTCTTAGATAAACCATAATTTTCGATATCAAGAGTGGGAGAGTAGGATCGGCGCTTACGAACAGGGTTGGTTACTGTAAAGAGGTGACCACGCTGTCGGAAGTCATTAATGAGGTTTATAACTTTGAATTCATCTGGATAAACTCTGACATCATTATCGGATTGCGAATAATTTGTTCGCGAAAACTCATACCCATCAAAAAATAACTTCCAACTTTCATCGACTGAATTTGGGTCGTTTAAAAAATTTTGATAAAGATCCTCAACCATTTCAGGATCAATAGTATTTAAATAAGAGAACTTATCCATTTATTATTTATTTTTAGTCTTAATAAGCAAAATTACAAATTATTTAAATAGCTTATTTACAGTATAAACAGTTAATTATTTCACAATAAGAAAAATAAAAAAAAGTCAGCCGAATATCGACTGACTTTTACATCATTATGAATTTTACTTTTTGTAGAAATTCTCTATTCAGGTTCAATCGCTTCAACCGGACAAACGTCTGCACAAGAACCACAGTCAGTGCAAATATCAGGATCAATTACATAGATATCTCCCTCTGTAATTGCGTCTACTGGACATTCGTCAATACAAGTACCACAAGCGGTACAATCATCAGTTATTTTGTAAGCCATGATTTTAAGTTTTTTTATTATTAATATTTGATGAATTGATATTGCAAATATAAACAGTTTATATAAATCAAAACCCTTCAAATTAATTTATATAAATTCTAAATAACTGATTGTCATTGATATTTATTTGAATGCTTATTAAACCACAGAAATAGTTCTGTTCACTGCTTTTGAGCCTAATTTAGAAACTATCCGAATGAAATACTTGATTCAATATGTTTCTATGATAGTCATAAGTTGCAAGAAAACAGAATATTATAAGGAAGATGCATTCAATTTCGATGATCTTAAATTTCTCAAAAAAAGTAAATGAAAACTTGGTTTTAAAAAAAATAAATGGTGTAACTTTGCAGTGTTTATTAAACAAAAAAAATGAGCGATATTAAGAAAAAGAACCAAATAGTTGAACTGGATGAGGTTGTTTTAAGATTTGCCGGAGATTCTGGTGATGGGATGCAACTAACAGGTTCATTATTCTCCGATTCAGCGGCTTTTGCTGGAAACGACTTTGCAACTTTCCCGGATTATCCGGCTGAAATTAGAGCTCCTCAAGGTACTGTAGCTGGAGTTTCAGGTTTTCAGATACACTTCGGGCATACGAGTATTCATACATCTGGTGATTATGCAGATGTTTTGGTTGCAATGAATCCAGCTTCCTTAAAAGCCACTCTGAAATGGGCGAAATCGAATGCAACAATTATTGTTGATACGGATTCATTTATTGAAAAAGGGATACTAAAAGCAGGATACGAAACCAATCCTCTGGAGGATGGTTCGATGAACGACTACAATCTAATCAAGGCCCCAATTTCTACGATGACCAAAGAAGCCGTTGTTGATTTAGGTCTAGATAGTAAAGTTGCTTTGAAAAGTAAAAACATGTTTGCCTTGGGTGTTGTATTATACCTTTTCAATCGTGAACTTGAAAAAACAAACGAGTTTTTTGAAGAAAAATTCAAATCTAAGCCCGTCATTGTTGAAGCCAACAAACGTGTTTTAAGAGCAGGTTATAACTATGCTGAAAACGTAGAAGTGATTGGGCAAGTTTATAATGTGCAACCAGCAGAGCTTGAAAAAGGAACCTATCGTAACATTACAGGTAATGTTGCAACTGCGTGGGGTCTTTTAGCAGCTTCAGAACGTTCAGCCCTTGAACTCTTTCTAGGTTCTTATCCCATAACACCAGCTACTGAAATTCTTCAAGAGATTGCAAAACATAAATCGATTGGCGCTAAAGCTTTTCAAGCTGAGGATGAAATTGCAGGGATTTGTTCATCTATTGGAGCAAGTTATGCAGGTTCTTTAGCTGTTACAACGACATCAGGCCCTGGTTTATCATTGAAAAGTGAAGCTATTGGCTTAGCTGTTATGACTGAGCTTCCTATTGTTATTGTGAATGTTCAACGTGGAGGCCCTTCAACAGGATTGCCTACTAAATCAGAGCAATCAGACTTAATGCAAGCATTGTATGGTCGTAATGGAGATGGTCCTGTGATTATAATTGCTGCAGCTAGTTCGGTTGATTGTTTTTATGCCGCTTACGAATCAGCTAAATTGGCTGTAGAGCATATGACTCCTGTGATTTTATTGACTGATGGATCATTAGCAAATGGATCTGAGGTTTTCAAAATTCCTACTGTAGCAAGTTTGATGGATATCAATCCTCCAATTGTTAAAGCTAACGACCCGGATTACCAACCTTATCGTAGAGACCCCGAAAAACTAAATCGTTTCTGGGCTATTCCTGGTACTGAAGGTTTACGTCATCGTTTGGGAGGTCTTGAAAAAGATAATCCAAGTGGAAATGTTTCTCATGATCCAATTAATCATGAAACCATGGTTAAATTGCGTGAAGAAAAAGTTCAACGAGTAGCTAATTATATTCCTGAACAAGAAATTATTGGTGAAGATGAAGGCGATTTGTTAATAGTAAGTTGGGGTGGTACTTATGGTGTGATGCTAACGGCTGTTGAGAAATTACAAAAAGAAGGTAAAAAAGTAAGTTTGGCGCATTTCAGATATATCTGCCCATTACCCAAAAATACAAAAGACATTTTCAAAAAATTCAAGAAAGTAATCGTTTGTGAAATTAATAATGGCCAGTTTGTTAATTATTTGAGAATGAATTTCCCTGAAAACAGATACGAACAGTATAATAAAATTCAAGGATTACCTTTCTTAGTTGCAGAATTAGAAGAAAAATTTGTTTCTATCTTAAATGAGCTATAGTCATGACAACAGATGCACAAAATAAAATAGATATTCCTGAATTGACGAAGGAAGATTTTAAAAGTGATCAGATGGTGAAATGGTGCCCCGGTTGTGGTGACCATGCAATTTTATCATCGATGGAAAAAGTTTTTCCTCAATTGGGAGTACGCAAAGAAGACATTATGGTGGTTTCAGGTATTGGCTGTTCATCACGTTTTCCGTATTATATGAATACATACGGAATTCACGGAATTCACGGTCGTGCGGCTGCGATTTCATCAGGTGTTAAATTGGCTAATCCTCATTTAAATGTTTGGATGATTACCGGAGATGGTGATTGTACAGCTATTGGGGGTAATCACTTTATTCATGCTGTTCGACGTAATATTGATTTCAATATTATGCTTTTCAACAATAAGATTTATGGATTAACTAAAGGCCAATTTTCGCCTACCACTCCTCAAGGAAGTGTGACTAAAACATCTCCCCAAGGAAGTTTTGAAGTCCCCTTCAATCCGGGTGAATTGGTCATTGGTGCACAAGGAACCTTCTTTGCCCGTTCCGTTGATACCAATCCAAAGATGATGGTTGAAATTATGCTTGAAGCGAATAAACACAAAGGAACCTCCGTCGTTGAAATTCTTCAGAACTGTGTGATCTTTAGCAATAAAATTCATGATCTGGTAACCAATCGCGAAACAAAACATGATAATCAAATTCTGTTAAAGGCCGGAGAACCTATGATTTTCGGTAAAGAAATGGATAAAGGAATTGTGTTGAGAGGAACCAAACTGGAAGTTGTTAAGATAGGCGAGAAAGGGATTACTGTTGACGATTTATTGGTTCACAATCCTGAAGATGAAGATCCTGGAATTCATAATATGTTGGCTCGTATGTCGGCTCCTGAATATCCGGTGGCTATGGGTGTTATTCGTGCTATAAAGCATAAGCCATTTAATGATATGATGGATGAATGCATTGCCGCTGAAAAAGCAAAATCAAAAATCAAAACCGTTGATGATTTATTGAATAGCGGAAACACCTGGGAAATTTAAACCATCACACTGAAACAGTTTCTTTGTATATTTTTCTGCTTCAGGTTTCACTTCCCAAAGCCAATTCACAAAATTTTTTGCTTCTTCACAGTGATTGCCAGAATAGGCT
>JBFFMB010000017.1:0-10739 GCA_041554455.1 Bacteroidales bacterium | reverse complement strand
AGATAAGATTTTTTCAGTATTCGTTTCTTCATTTGATGTTTTTTTGTGTTGTAACGAACAAATATTAGCTTCTCAAAATAGTTAATGTAATAACAATGCTTTCAATGTTATTAATGGGGAGTAATCAAATATACAAAAATCATGAATGCGTTGTAACAATTCTTCGCTTTATTAGTCATATCATGGTGTAGAAACAATAATGTTTCTAACTTTGTTAATGCAATAAGAGTTGAATTCCATTTAATATTAAAATAAACAGACATTTATGAAACAATTATTCCTAAGCTTCCTCATGATTTTTAGCATATCGTTGATGGCTCAAAATCAGGCCGAGGATGTGCAAACGTTTATGCTGGATAATGGCATGAAGATCATGGTTATTGAAGACCATTCCATTCCTACAGCAAATATGTATCTATTTTTTAAAGTGGGTTCTCGGAATGAAGTTCCTGGAATTACTGGATTATCACACTTTTTTGAGCATATGATGTTCAACGGAGCTAAAAAATATGGCTTCAAGCAATTCGATAATGTGATGGAAGCTGCAGGTGGAAGTAATAATGCCTATACTTCAAAAAATTTAACGGTTTATACCGATTTTTATCCGGTATCGGCCATGGAAAAGATCTTTGATTTAGAAGCCGATCGGATTCAATATTTGGCTTTCGATTCAGCAGTCGTTGAAAGCGAAAGAGGCGTGGTTTACAATGAGTATAAAACAGGCATGGAAAATAGTGCTTATCGTTTGTTAAACTACGAAACCAATGCCGCTGCTTTTACAGCCCATCCTTATCATTGGTCGGTGATTGGTTACGAATCAGATATTCTATCTTGGACCAAAGAGGATTTGGCTCATTATTTCGATACCTATTATACACCCAATAATTGTTTGGTCGTGTTTTCAGGTGCTGTTAATACTGCTGAGGTTGTTACGATGGCTAAACAATATTTCGAACCTATCCCTAATAAAGGGACACCTCCTGAAGTTCGTACTGTTGAACCCAAGCAAAATGGTGAGCGTCGTGTAAAAGTCTATAAAAACTTATCGGCTCCTCATTTGATGATGTTGTATCATGTTCCTGAGGCCAGTCATCCCGATTATTATGCTTTGGATATTTTAAGTTCGTTGTTATCTGCAGGTAATTCCGCTCGTTTGAATAAATCCTTAGTTTTTGAAAAACAATTAGCCAATGGTTTTTATACAAATATGCCTGTTTCTTTCGATCCGGATGTTTTCACGATTTATGCTGTAGCAACTTCTAATGAAACAGCCGAAGCTTTGGAGCAAGGGATTTATGAAGAAATTGAAAAGATTATCAATGAACCCATTGACGATAAAGAATTGCAGAAAATCAAAAACCAGAAACTGATGGAATTTTATCAGAATATTGAAACCATCAATGGTCGTTCAAATAGTGTGGGTAATTACGAACTCTTCTTCGGAGATTATAAAAAATTATACGAAGCTCCTGAAAATTACAATCAAGTTAGCATTGAGGATATTAAAAGAGTTGCAAAAGAATATTTGAATGAAGACAATCGAACATTTGGGATTGTTTCAGCTAAAAAATAATATAAAATATAAAAATGAATAGGATGAAAAAATATATAAGTATCATTTTAGTATTAAGTTTTGTATTAGCTGCAAACATAGGCTGGGCGAAACAATCAGGCGAATTTTCTTTGCCTAAATACGAGAAATTTACCCTCAAAAATGGAATGACTATTTATTTGATGGAACAACATGAGGTTCCATTGATTTATGTTTCAGGAACATTTATGGCTGGCGCTATCCAAGATGGAGATAAAAATGGATTGGCTGATATGACTGCCAGTGCTTTACTCTTCGGAACAGAAAAGCATAGCAAAGCTGAGTTAGAAGAAGAATTAGATTTTATGGGCGCCGGTTTGAATATATCAGCAGGTCACGAGTATGCTGGTTTGGATGCGTCATTTGCCGTTAAAGATCAGGAAAAAGTTTTTGGATTAATTCATGAAATTTTAACCACACCTGTTTTTGACGAAGAAGAATTTAATAATGCCAAAACAAGACGGATTTCTCAGCTGAAACAAGCCAAGGAATCTCCAGATAATGTGATTAGAAATTATGTAAATAGTTTTATGTATAAAGATCACCCTTATGCGAATCCTGTTGGAGGAACATTGAGTAGTGTAGAATCAGTCAGTGTTGATGATGTGAAAGCATTTTATGCGCAAAATTATAATAGTGCCACTGCATGCATGGCTATTGTTGGTGATTTTGACAGCAAGCTTATGCGTAAAAAAATAAAAGCTTTGTTTGATGGTTGGGAAGCTAAGCCAGTTACTGAATTTTCACTCAATAAACCAAACCTGAGTTTTACTGAGGCAGGTGTATATTTTATCAATAAAGAGGATGCAAAAATTGCCACTTTTATGATAGGAGGAAAAGGGATTGCTCGGAATAATGAAGATTATGTAGCCTTATCTGTTATCAATACTATTATGGGAGGCCGTTTTACTTCATGGTTAAACAATGAACTTAGAGTCAATCATGGGCTAACGTATGGTGCTCGCAGCTATTTTTCTACCTATAAATTGGGAGGAACTTTTTTGATTAGTACCTTCTCTGGGAATGAAACGACTATTGAAGCCATTGACAGAACCTTGAATATGATTGATAGTTTACATACAGTGGGAATAAATGCAGAGACTCTGCTATCAGCTAAGAATTATGTAAAGGGTAGTTACCCGAATCGTTTTGAGACTTCTGGTCAATTGGCCGGTTTACTAACAGATATGCATTTCTATAATTTTAACGAGAAATTCATCAATGAGTTTACAAAAACTGTAGATGAATTAAGCGTAGATAAAACAAAAGAATTGGTTGCTAAGTATTTCCCAAAAGAAAATTTTCAATTTATTATTATTGGGAAAAAAGAATTCTTCGGCGATCAATTAGATAAATTCGGAACGATTGTTCAAAAAGAAATTACAGATGAAGGGTTTTAATTAATCGTCTAATCTAAAATATAAAAAGCCCATAACTTAAGTTGTGGGCTTTTTTAATGAGCTTGTTTATTCTAATCCCCACACATCGATTAATTCCTGTGGTAATTCGGGGCGACCTTTAGCATTTACATTGGTGCCAACTACTAAGGCTTTGATCATTAGTTTTTGATCGGATTTGCGGTAAATAAATTGCTCAAAGCCAAATCGTAAAGCCGACAGACGAATCATCCGCAAACCTGTAATAAAGCTGTCTCCACTGCGGAGAGGAGCTTTATAATCAATTTCAACCCGAATCACCATTAAATTTATTTGCTTCTCGGTGAGGGTCGCAAAATCAAGACCGATGGTTTGTAAATATTTATGGCGAGTATGTTCCAGATAATTTTGATACACTGAATTATTTACGACCCCTTGCATATCGCATTCATAATCGCGAACATCTAATTCCATACTAAATTGTAAATCTTCCATAAGGTATCTTTATTTTAATGGCATATTAATGAGCATTTTTAATGCATTAACCATAACACAATATTTAAATTAAAATTTCAAATTACAAAAAACAAATATCAAATAAATTACAAAAAGCAATAATCAATGCTCACCATTTATAATATTTGTCAATAATAATAAAGTTTTTGGAATTTGGCATTTCGAATATTGGATATTATTTGGTATTTGTTAATTGGGTTTTGATGTTTTATAAATGAATTCGATATCAAATACGAGTCACTTTATTGTGGGTCCACATCCAAAATAACCTGAATCGATTTATAGGATTGAAGTTTTTTAAATGCAGTCACTTGTTCTGTTAAAATTTCTTTTGATTTGATCAATGATTTATCCCGCGGAATTTTCACTAAAATACTCTTAATGAATTTATTTTTTATCCGACTAACGATGGGGTATTCAGGCCCTAAAATATTTTTTCCAAACTGTTCCCTAAGCATTCGGGCTAACACATCTGAAGCTTCATTTAGTAAATTATATTCTTTATACTTTAAACTAATTTCAACCAAACGATAGAAGGGAGGATAATTAAAATTGCGTCTTTCAAGCAAAATATCTTTATAATTTTTGAGATAATTATTATCAATTACATCTAAAATAACTGAGTGATATGGAGTATAGGTTTGAATAATGACTTTTCCTCTTTTCTTCTTCCGTCCTGCACGACCACTAACCTGTGCCATCAGTTGAAAACTACGTTCGGGTGAGCGAAAATCTGGATAAGAAAGCATATTGTCGGCGTTCAAAATTCCCACAATACTTACATTGTCAAAATCCAATCCTTTGGTCACCATTTGGGTACCCACTAAAATATCAATCTTCCCATTTTCAAAATCACTAATGATGTTTTGGTAAGCATTTTTTGAACGAGTGGTATCCAAATCCATTCGTTTAATAGTTGCTGAAGGATAAATTGTGGCTAATTCTTCTTCAATTTTTTCGGTTCCAAAACCACGCATCAATACTTTAGTAGAATTGCAATTTGGGCAACTTGGTGGAACAGAAGTCGAATAGCCGCAATAATGACAACGCAAATGATTGCTTTTTTTATGATAAGTGAGGGTAACGTCGCAATTAACGCATTGAGGAATCCAATCGCAGGCATCGCATTCTAAGCGTAACGAAAATCCACGGCGATTCTGAAATAAAATAACTTGCTCTTTATTTTCCAAAGCTTCGCTCACATGTTTTAGTAAGAAAGATGAAAAATGGGAGTGCATGCTTTTTCGTTTGGTTTCTGTTTTAATATCAGCCACTAAAATCTCTGGCATTTGGATTCCTCCAAAACGTTGGTTCAGTTCAACCAACGCATATTTTTCATGCGTAGCATTAAAATAGCTTTCAACCGAAGGTGTTGCAGAACCCAAAACGGTTTTTGCATGATGCAGATTCGCTAAATAAATAGCTGAGTCTCGAGCATTATATCGGGGTGATGGATCAAATTGTTTGTAGGAACTATCGTGTTCTTCATCCACGATGATTAAACCAAGATTTTCATAAGGTAAAAATAAAGCAGATCGTGGACCCAAAATGATTTGGTAAGGAGAGGAATCCGGACCATTGTCAAGTACTTTCCCCCAAATCTCAACCTTTTCATTTTTGTTATATCGAGAGTGATAAACTCCAATTTTCTCTCCAAAATATTTTTGTAAGCGGATGATAATTTGAGTGGTTAATGCAATTTCTGGAAGTAAATATAAAACTTGTTTGCCCTCTTGTAAGGCTTCCTCAATGAGCTTTATGTAGATTTCAGTTTTCCCACTAGAGGTGACACCATGCAATAAAACCACTTCTTTTTCTTCAAATGATTCTTGAATTTTAGCGAGTGCTTTTTGTTGATCATCACTTAACTCTATCGATTGAATTTCGTGGGTAGCATCATTATAATTTAGACGTGATCGGACTTTTTTAAACGTCCGTATAATTCCCTTTTCCTCTAAGGCTTTGAGTTGGGCATGGCTGGCATCTACACTTTTTATCAATTCGGATTGGGCTACTTCATGGGTTTTTTCTTTGCCATTAAGACTGAAGTTCATCAATGCCATTAATACTTGCAATTGCTTAAATGCACGTTTATTGAGATCTTCAAAAACAGCCCGCATTTTTTGTTCGTCATCCCGAATGTCTTCATGTAAGCATACAAAAGTTTCGAGTTTGGGTTTATAGCTGTCGTTCAATTCTTCCTCTACCTGAATAATTCCTTTATCGATCATGCCCTTGATCAAAGGAATGGTTTTTTGTAAACCCGTGATCTTTGTAATATCAGTTATACTCAGCTTTTTTCGATTCAGAAGAGCCTCAGTAATATTAAATTCATTTTCGTTTAAGGCGATTTTATCGGGCTCAAAATCAGGGCTAAGCACTACACTTGATTCACTGACCAATTTCAATCCTTGTGGTAGAGCTACATTCATTATCTCACCCAATGTGCTCATATAATAACTGGCAAGCCATTCCCAGAATTTAAATTGAGTTTCATTGATGATGGGATCTTCATCTAAAATGGATAAAATATATTTGGGTGCATACTGTGGAATTTGCTGGTGCAGATTGCGAATTAATGCAGTATATATTTTCTTTTTCCCAAACTGAACAATCACCCTTTGCCCACATTTAACTTGCTCATTTAACTCATAAGGTATACGGTACGTAAAGGTTCCCGGAACCGGCAGAGGTAAAATTACATCAGCAAATAGGGTGATTCTTTCCATATTTAGAATATTGTTTTTAATACACTAATTAAGCGGTCAACTTCATCAATAGTGTTGTAATGAACCATGCTTACACGGATGACTCCGTCCACTTTTTCAAGACCCAGTGATTCAATTAATCGGCGAGCATAAAAATCCCCAAAACGGATACCTATTTTATGTAGATCAACCTTTTCGACGATCTCACTTGACATTCTATTCTCAACAACAAATGAAATTGTAGGAACTCTTTCTGTTTTAGAGAAAGTTGTTTTTCCAATGATTTTTACATTGGATTTTGCGTTAAGAAAATCCAATAATCGTTTGGCCAATACTTCTTCGTGATCAGCCATTAGTTCATTTACGGCTACGGCTTTTTCTCTAAAAGTTGAGAGCGCTTGCTCAGGAAAATGTTTGTCAGCAAGGGATTCCAAATAATCTTTATAACCAAGATACCCATAGCTTAATTCAAAATTAGCATTGCCGGGTTGGAATTTATAAGCCGTTTCTTCATTCCCAATAAAATAGTGGTTGATGCTGGGTAATTCCAATAATAATTCTTTTTTCCCATAAAGCATAGCGTAGTGAGGACCATACACTTTATAAAGCGAAAAGGCGTAGAAATCGACATCCAAATCCTGAACATCAATCAAACGATGAGGGGCATAAGCTACCGCATCGACACAAATTTTTGCTCCGGCAGCATGCACAATTTCAGCAATTTCTTTAATAGGATTAATACTTCCCAAAATATTGGAGGCATGTGTTAATGCAACCAATTTAGTTTTTGGTGTCAGTAACTGTTTTAAATCTTCAATTTCGAGTTGGATGCTTTCTGTATTTGTTTTCCAGAATTTTACTTTGATCCCTTTTTCTTCCATGTTCAGCCAAGCACCAATATTGGCCTCATGATCGCAATCGGTAACGATCACTTCATCGCCTGCTTTAAAGGTTTTAACCATGCTTATGGACAATAACTTAAGCATAAGGGTGGTCGATCCCCCAAAGATAATTTCGGATGAATGACGAGCATTAATAAGTTCTGCTCCAAATTCAATAGCTTGCTTTACTCTTTCCCCTGAAGTTTGAGACGTCTCGTAGGAGGCTCCTAATTGGACATTGGAGCTTACTAAATAATCATGAATGTGATCGGCAACAGTTTTTAAGGTTTGAGAACCGCCTGCATTATCAAAAAAGGTCATTTCACCCTGAAGGGCAGGGAATTGTTTTCGTACAAAGTCTACATCTAATTTCATAAAATCTATTGCTTGATTATCTATTCTTTTTCAGGACTTTTATCCATATATTTCCCTTTTTTGCTTCCGCCATAAATGTCAAATTTTGCAAAACGACATTCAATCGACCCATTATACATAATGATTTTTTTTGATGGGCGTAGACCAACAAATTTCAGTACTTCCAAGTTTCCACTCAAAACCCAGGCACTAAACCCTTGAAATTTTTGTTTCAATTGATCCCCAATCATTTGATACAAGCCCTTGATGTCATCTTCATCCAAACGTTCATCGTAAGGTGGGTTGGTAATCATCACTCCTTCACTTATGGGGAAGGTCAAGTCTTCCAAAGAACTTTTTCGTAATTCAATATCACGATGCATGCGTGCACTTCTTAAATTTTCTTCAGCTATGCTAATGGCTTTATGCGATCGATCAGATCCAATGATGCGGTATTCAAAATCTTTTTGGTTTTCTAGAGCTTCCTCTTGAATTTTCTTCCATAGATCAGCATCAAAATCGTTCCAATGTTTAAACCCAAAATCTTTGCGATAAAAACCTGCTGCAACACCGAATGCTTGCAAAGCAGCCTCAATTAGGATGGTTCCCGAACCACACATTGGATCGATGAGGTGGGTTTGGCCTTCCCAGCCACTCAATTTGATTAGTCCGGCTGCTAATACCTCATTAATAGGGGCTTTATCAACAGCTACACGATAACCTCGTTTATGCAATGAGTCGCCCGAACTATCTAAAGAGACAGTGCAGTTTTCCTTATAGATATGCACATTGATTCGTAGATCAGGACAATCAGTATTGACCGAAGGTCGTTCTCCAAATTTCTCTCTAAAAGCATCAACGATAGCATCCTTACTTTTTAAGGCTGCATACAATGAATGGGTTATCTGTGAATAGGATAGTACAGCATCAATGGCAAGTGTTTGCTTTAGATCCATATAATCCCACCAGGCAATCGTTTTAAGTTGATCGTATAATTCATCTTCATTTTTTACCAAAAATGTGGCAATGGGTTTTAAAATACGGATGGCTGTATAGCACAAATAATTCGCTTTATACATCACTGATTGGTCACCCCAAAAGCTGACTGCTCTACTAATAGGCTCAATGTTTTCAGCACCAATATTTCTTAATTCTTCCGCTAAAACGTCTTCTAATCCAAAGAAGGTTTTAGCGATCATTTGGTATTTTGTAGTTTGATTATCCAAATCTGTGTGTTTTTGTAAGATTATATAAACAGACACTTTTATAGATTAATCGGTGCCTACTTATTTCTAAACTTAGAATTATTAATTATTTAACAAATGTAGGAATAAATCACGTGGGTTTTCCTTATTTTTGAATCTCTAAATACTATAAAATGACGATAAAAGAAGCACAGAAAACAGTTGATGAGTGGATTAAGACAAAGGGTGTCAGGTATTTCAGTGAATTGACAAATATGGCTTTGTTAACAGAGGAGGTAGGAGAAGTCGCCCGCTTGATTGCTCGAAAGTATGGTGAGCAATCCTTTAAAGATTCAGAACAGGATCAAGAATTAGGCAATGAATTGGCTGATGTTTTATTTGTATTGATTTGTATAGCAAATCAAACAAACGTAGATTTGACAGTTGCTTTAAAGCAAAATTTGGATAAAAAAACAAAACGAGATGCTCATCGTCATCTGAACAATCCAAAATTAAAATAAGTTTTTTGTAATAAAATGAGTCTTTTTACTACTAATATAGAAACACATTTCTAATTAATTAAAAATCTATGCTTATAAAATGGTTTATTAGTCACCAATGGAAACAAGCAAAACGTTCACCGATCTTTCAAAAGAATCTGATCGTGAATATTTTCCTCGGTTTTATTGTTTTGTTGCTTTTCGTAGAGTTTCTTGTAGGAGGGATTTTATTAGGGGATAAATGGCACACAATATTTCCCGATGATCACCCAGTGACAAAGTTTAATAGTTTTTTGCTTTACTATTTTGCCTTTGATATCATTATCCGCTTTTTTATGCAAACATTGCCGGTATTAAAAATTCAGCCCTATTTGCATTTGCCGATTAAAAAAAGTTCAATCATTAATTACCTTTTGTCAAAGGCATTTTTGAATGTATTTAACTTTTTACCACTACTTGTATTTATCCCAATCGCAATTTTTCAAGTAGCTGGGAATTACTCCACTAATATAGCTTGGGTATGGATTATCTCTTTGTTCTTATTGGTTTTGACAATGAACTATTTAATGGTTTATATGAAAAAACAATTGGTAGGAAAACCTGCTGTTGTAGGTATATTTGGATTAGTCATTTTAGGATTGGCGATGCTAGATCGATTTGAGATTTTTGCAATTTCTGATATTTCGGCTTCCATTTTTGATGCCATTATTTTAAACCCAACATTGCTTGTTGTACCAATAGGTCTGTTCCTATTTGTTTATTATTTGAATTTTTCATTTTTGAAAGGACATATGTATCCTGAAGAAATGCATATTAAGAAATCGAAAAAAGTAGATACGATTTCGGATTTCAAGTATTTAAAATCCTTTGGTCAAACGGGCGAAATGATGGGATTGGATTTGAAATTAATTTGGCGACATAAACGTACCAAGTCTATCGTTTATATGCTTCCTATCTTTCTTTTGTATGGTTTCTTTTTCTATCCAAACCCTTCATTTCAAGATTCAACTAGTTTTAAAATATTTGTAGGTTGGTTCATTACTGGAGGTATGATGCTCAATTACTTAAACTATGCCTTTTCTTACGAGAGTAATTATTTTGATGCTATACTCGCTCATAATATTGATATGCGTCGCTATTTTCGCATGAAGTTGACGATGGGTATGTTAATTAGTACGTTTTGCTATGTTGTCACTATTCCTTATCTGTATTTTGGGCTGGATATTTTGCTTATTAATACAACCATGTTTATTTACAATATTGGAATATTGAGCTTTATCCTTTTATATATGGCTACGTTTAATAAAAATCGAATGGATTTAAGCAAAGGAGCGGCTTTTAATTATCAAGGTTTAGGAGCTTCAAATTGGTTGGCGATGTTGCCTGCAATGCTACTTCCTGTTGGACTCTATCATTTATTCGCTGCCTTTGATTTGCCTATGTTTGGGATTGCGATTAATGGAGTATTGGGATTGGTAGGATTGTTGTTTAGCAAGTCCATCATGGAGATACTGGTTCGTCAATTTGAGAAAAGAAAATATATTATGGCCGATGGCTTTCGTAAAAGATAAAAAATAGAATTATGATAGAAATTAAAAATATTACCAAAGTATATAATGGAGTAACGGT
>JBFFMB010000016.1:0-11115 GCA_041554455.1 Bacteroidales bacterium | reverse complement strand
GTTCAGAGTGTCGACTTTGGATGCTAAAAACCCTCCGCTAAATGAAGATGGTTCTATTAATTATAAAGAAGATTTTTTCGGAAAAGCTACAAACTTGACTGTTTCTGGTCAATTAGAAGCCGAACTGGCTGCTTTAGCAATGTCGCAAGTATATACGTTTGGACCTACTTTTAGAGCAGAGAATTCAAACACTTCTCGTCACTTAGCCGAATTTTGGATGTTAGAACCTGAAGTTGCTTTCCATGATATTCATGATAATATGGATCTGGCCGAGGAGCATTTAAAATATGTTGTTCAGTATGCTCTTGACAATTGCATGGAAGATCTGGAGTTTTTAAGCAAGCGTTTGCAAGAGGAAGAAAAAAATAAGAAAGAAGATGAGCGTTCGATGGAGTTGATCGAAAAACTCCGTTTCGTTATTGAGAATAGTTTTGAACGGATCACCTATACAGAGGCTTATGAAATTCTCAGAAATTCAAAACCGAATAAAAAGAAAAAATTCCAATACCCTGTAGAAGCTTGGGGTGTTGATTTTCAGTCGGAACATGAGCGTTTTCTTGTCGAAAAGCATTTCAAAAAACCAGTGATCATTATTGATTATCCCAAGGAAATCAAAGCATTCTATATGAAGCAAAATGAGGATGGTAAAACAGTAAGAGGAATGGATGTTTTATTCCCTCAGATTGGCGAAATCATTGGTGGTTCACAGCGAGAAGAAAACTATGATAAATTGTATGCGAGGATTAAAGAAATGAATATTCCTGAAGACGAATTATGGTGGTTCCTCGAAACACGAAAGTTTGGTACTGTTGAACATGCAGGCTATGGTTTGGGTTTTGAACGATTAATGTTGTTCATTACAGGTATGGGAAATATCAGAGACGTCATCCCATTTCCGCGTGCACCTCTAACAGCCGAATTTTAATTTTTATCATTCAAGCGAAAAATCGTATATTAGTAATAGTGAAACTTATAGCTATTTAATTTGATTTCATATGTTAAATCAAAGACTGCAACAAAAACTGCTACAAAAATTATCTCCACAGCAAATACTGCTGATGAAGCTATTGCAGATACCTTCTGTTGCAATTGAACAAAGAATTAAACAAGAAATTGAAGAAAATCCTGCCTTAGAAGATTCGCCAGAGAATGATGAAATGGACGATGATTATGACAGGGATGATGATTTTGACGAAGAAACTTCGGATGAAATTATCGATAAAGATAAAGATGATGAGTTTGATTTAGCAGATTATATGGATGATGATGATGCCCCATCTTATCAGCTCTATTCTAATAATTATAGTGCAGACGATGAACGAAAAGAAGTTCCTTTTGTGAGCGGCTTGAGTTTTCACGATTTTTTGATTTCACAGCTTGGATTACGCAATCTGAACGATAATAAATACGACATTGCCTTAACCATTATTGGTAATTTGGATGATTCAGGTTATTTGCAACGCAATGTTGATGCGATGATTGATGATTTAGCTTTTACGCAAAATATCATCACCAATCGTGAAGAAATTCTTTCCGTTTTATCCATTATTCAACAATTCGATCCCTCAGGTGTTGGTGCTAGAAATTTACAGGAATGCCTCTTAATTCAACTTCGTAAATTGGATAGTACTGATCCAGCCATTGCATTAGCCATCTTAATTATTGATCGTTATTTTAATGAGTTCACTAAAAAGCATTACGAGAAAATTATTAAGAAAGCCAATGTTACTGAGGACGATTTAAAAGATGCTATTGAAAAAATTCTAAAATTAAATCCGAAACCGGGAAATTCTTTGAGCGAAACAACTAAGACCAATCATTATATCATGCCTGATTTTATCATTCATAATAATTCAGGGACTTTGGAACTTAGTTTGAATTCGAGAAATGCTCCAGAACTTAATCTCAGTAGGACTTATATGGATATGTTGGAGTCCTATTCTGAGAGTAAAAAGACGAAACAGCAAAAAGATGCTTTCATGTTTGTGAAGCAAAAAATTGATTCAGCAAAATGGTTTATTGATGCCATTAAGCAGCGTCAAAACACGCTTTATATTACCATGAATGCCATCATGATTTATCAGCAGGAATATTTTCTTACAGGGGATGAGACCAATTTGAGACCGATGATATTGAAAGATATTGCTGAAATTGTACATCTTGATATTTCGACTATTTCGCGTGTAGCTAATAGTAAGTATGTTCAAACGCCATTTGGAACATTTCTGCTTAAAAGTTTCTTTTCCGAATCTATGCAAACAGATAGTGGCGAAGAAGTTTCAACCCGTGAGATAAAGAAAATATTATCGGATTGTATTGATGTTGAGAAGAAAACGAAACCTTTAACCGATGAACAGCTCACAGGCATTTTGAAAGAAAAAGGATATACAATTGCCCGACGTACAGTTGCCAAGTATCGGGAACAATTAAACATTCCGGTGGCTCGCTTGCGTAAAGAGCTTTAAATCCTTTCCAACATTAAAAATCACAGTAATGGAAACTAAATTTGCAAAACTAATATCATATATATTTCACCCATTATTGATGCCAACCTATGCTTTCTTGATGTTGTTTAACCAGAAAGCTTACTTCGCAATGATCATTCCAGTTTCGACTCGTTGGAGGTTATCATTGATCGTATTCATCGTTACATTTATTTTGCCATTGATGTTGGTGTTATTACTTAAAAGTTTGAAAAGGATCAAATCCTTAGAAATGTATGATCGAAAAGATCGAAACATCCCTTATGTTGTTACTGCCTGGTTTAGTTTTATTCTGTATCTGATATTGAATAATACACAATTATCTCCCATCTTTAAGTACTTTACCTTGGGCGCAACTTTATTAATCGTTTTTGCTTTTATCGTAAATCTTAAATGGAAGATCAGCATTCATATGCTAGCCATTGGCGGATTGTTGGGAATGTTTTTAGGATTGACCATGATGTCAGTCATTTCCAATCCATGGTATTTAATAAGCCTCGTTTTTGCAGCTGGATTAATTGGGTTTGCTCGATTAAAACTTCTTGCTCACACACAGGCACAAGTTTATACCGGATTATTATCCGGTATAGCAATTATGATGATTCTGGCTGTTTATTTTTAGTTTAGTATGGATTGAAAGTGATCCCTACTGAAATAGGATAAAGCTCTGGACCGTTTGTTTCATTAAACATTTTGGTTAAAGAATACGCAAAGTATAAGTTTGCAAAACCGTAACCAACTCTTAATGTTGGGGAAAACATAATTTTTTCAATAAACTTAATATCCTTATTTTTAACTGTGATATCAATTCCTGAATTTGTTAATTCTTCTCCTTTATAGGTTGTATGACTATCTAATCTAAAACCTAATTTAGCACCAATTGCTAAACGGAAATTTGATTTAGATTTATATCTTAATTCCCCCATAAAGTCAAGATAATTCACAACAAACTTGCTTTTCTTAAAGTCTATATTTTCTTCGTTAATAGGTGTAAACGTGATCGGCGAATCATTAACATCACTGATATAAGTATTTGTAGAAAGTTTATGGGTTGTTATACCACCACCTAGACCGAGTCTGAATTTACCATCTTTTTTCCAGATAAATTGTTCGTACATGACGTAAAAACTATTACCGAAACTTAGTCCTTTATTATTCATTCCATCAGGCTTATTTTGCCAGATATCATAAAATAAATCAACACTAAAATTAATTTTTTTATCTTGATCTAGAATTTCATCTTGGGCGAATAAACCTATGGTAAAAAATGCTAGTATAGCTGTAATGATTATCTTTCTCATGAATTTTTATTTAGATTGCAAATATACAATTTTTACGTCTTAACAAGACCTGAACATTAATTTAAAAATTAACGCAATTTACATAAATATATTTCTGTGTTTGATGAGCTTAACGTTTATTAACAAAATAGCTTAATGTTAAAATTAATTTGAAATTCTTATATTTATGTCACTTAAAAGTCTAATCGTCATGAAAAACAAAATTCAATTTAAATGGATGCCTTTATTGATAGTTGCCCTATTTCTTTTAAGCTCCTGTGCTGCGGGTAATGCAAAATTTGATATCAATCCTGCCGGCTTTTGGATGGGACTCTGGCATGGCTTTATTTCACTCTTCACCTTTATTATCAGCTTGTTTAATGATCATGTGAGTATATATGAAATACATAATAGCGGAAAACTTTATAACCTAGGTTTTATTTTAGGAATTGCTCTATTTTATGGAGGCTCATGTAAAGGGAGTTGTAGAAGATAATCATTATTTTTAAGCCTCACTTTTTTGCTAAATAAGTCTTTTTAAATGTTAAAAATTAACACAGTGGTATATAGGATTGTGCTAATTATGGCTTCATTTTGAATTGTTTCTATTGTTCGAACACTCAATGTGATGTTCTAGTATTGAACGCTTTTCTTCTTGGTCAAGTTCATTAATACAGAGTAGCTTTTTTCTAAATGAAAGATGATCAATAGAATGAAAAAAGCAATCTGTTTTCCTATTACAAAGAGGACAACCATATGCTAAACCGTAGAACTCACTTATATCCACCATAAATTTCAACTATTTTTCATTATCACACTTAAGACTTTATTCAGGATAAAAGCATTCAGATTATCAAAATAAGAATCCTTTTAATTGGTTTGAAAATAATTAACTATTCAAATTATTTTTATTGAGGAAGGTTGATAATTCTTTTCATGAGGTTAGTTTTTAGAAGTTTAATAATTGAGGGGAGCGGGATTATTTTATTTTTTGAATAAAACAGCAAAAAAATAAGGAGCTGCCAACCTTGGCAACTCCTTTATAAAAAATACGCTTATTTAGCGTTGATATACTTAATTCTCATGGTATACGTATCACCATCTTTTTCCATATGGTATTTAGGATCGATATCAAAATCAACGTCAGCACACGTAAAGCTAATGTCAAAAATAATTTCTTTACTTGAATTACTGAAAGTACCTTCAGCACCATGAATAACAATATCTACAGGAGTTACAATCGTTGAAGCACTCATGTCACCAAGTACTGAGGTCGCATCTGCATACCATCCATAATAATATTCAGAGTTATCTGCATTGTAAATTTTATCTGTCCAATTGCTTAAAACTCCTTTTTTGTATAATTTAATGGTTTGCTCAGGAATTATAACGATTCCTTCACCTGGAGTTGCTGGATCAGCAACTACAAAACGTAACCAACCTTCTACTGACTTCATAAGTGTTTTAAGATAAGTAGCTTCGTTAGGAAAAAATTTGGCCATTCCTAAGAAATCACCACCTGTGATCTCGTAGCGTTGTTGTTCAACAATATCAACACTTGGCCAGCCAACTTGTTTTTCATAGATATTAATAACTTCTTCCCATGTATTATGCTTAGTTGCACTTACATAAAAATGGTGGTCAGCAGTTAGTAAATTATAATCTCCACCATTATCGGTAAGATCCCAATAATAACGTTTAATATCATAAGCAGGCATTTCATCGAAAGTCCGATATGAAAGAGAAGTCCCTCCAGCAAAAAGATAATTGAATTGATTTGCTTCATTAAACCAAGCTGACATATCTGCCGTTGGATCAATAATGTTGATAGCAATTTGGTTGTCGCTTGATGATACTACATATTCGGTAGTTGTAGGAGTTGCAAAAGCAAATTCAACATCTACATCTAAATCAGCCACATTATTATATTTGGTTACTACTCTAAATTTAGCTGAAAGTTCACCACTAGCAATTTCGATTTCGTTATTGCTATTTAGATCAAGAATTTCATAATCAGTTCCTGAAACAGCATCACCTGCAATCGTAATTGGAATTAACATCGCTTGATCAAAAGCCACATCCAAACCAATAGTCACATCAACGGTATCTTGTAAATACGCATTTTTAACAGCGTTATCAGAAGTAAATTGAATAACAGGAGCATCGTTAGCAGCTACTGAATTATCTTCAATAGTAATAGTAGTAGAAATTCCTGCAGCAGTTACATCGTAGCTATTGGCAGCAATTAAACTCAGGATAATTGTTTTATTATCCTCAATAGTAGGAACGTTCATTGGGTTGATGAAAATAGTAGCTTCGGTTGCGCCTTGAGCAACACTAACACTTGTTGTAAGTGCTACATAATTTTCTCCGGCTACGGCTGTTCCTGCAACACTAAAAGTAATCGTCATAGGAGCAGGTGCTGCTATATCAGAAGTGATTTTTACTGCTAAAGCAGAAGTGCTTGTTTCACTGATAGCATAGGTAGCACTTGCAAATCCAATTTTTGGAATTAGAATTTCCTCCTCTTTTTTACAAGAGGTCATTAGTATTCCTGCAATCAATAATGCAAAAATAAAAGGTAAAATTTTGATTTTTTTCATAGTCTTAATTTATAGGTTATTAAATATTCAATTAGTATCCATCGTTTTGTATCATATTTTTATTGGCCATAATTTCATCGTAAGGAATAGGCCACACATAGCGGTAATCAGGATAATCTAAATCGTGATTTAAAGTGGCTGAACAATCATCCCGTCTGATATCACTTTTGGTTCGTTTTAAATCAAAAAAGATATGTCCTTCATAGGCTAATTCTCTTCTTCTTTCCAACATGATTTCATCAATTAAATCCTGGCCTGAGAAATTGGGGAATTCAATACCGGGATTGGCTCTTGATCGGATCACTTGTAGATCGCTTCGAGCCAGAGTAGGTTGATTTGTTTTGGCATAAGCTTCGGCTCTAATCAAATACATTTCAGCCAATCGAATCATTACAATATTGCTTTCGATAAGCCCCGTTGTGTGGTATGTATAAGAAGTAGTATCTCCATAGATTTCGGTAAATAGATTTAAACGTAAGTCAGCTGGATCATACAGATTATATAAATCTTTGCTCACTCCACAATATATTTTATCCGAAACATCTGGTATACCCATATATTTTGATATAGCTTCTGATTGTACTATCGAATTATCCAAAGCCCAGATATCTTCTATGGAAGTTCCATTATCTTGCCACTCTGCTTTTAATGAACTTCCATCCACTAAATCATAACTGGGATCTCCAATGATTTCGCTGGCCATGATGACTGCATTATCCCAGTCTTCCATATATAGATAAACACGGGCCAATAATGCTTTAGCTGCAGCCGGTCCGATCCAAAACTTTTTGGTGCTGCCTAGCTTAGCTTCTTCGCTTGTTAAGTTAATGGCCTCTTGTAAATCATCGATAATTTGAAGATAGGTGTCATAAACATTAGAACGAGCGGGTTGATCAAATACATCAGGCGTTTGAGTTACGATGACAACACCTAGGTGTTGGCCATTCAATGAATAACTAAAGGGTTGAGCAAATAAACGAAGCAAGTCGAAATGACATAAAGCTCTGATAGCATACATCTCACCTAGGATTTCGTTTTTCTCTTCTGTTGTCCCATCTACTGAGTTTGGGATCGCTTGTATAATATTATTTGCTTGATTTAATATTTGATACAATATTTCATAGATGTCTTCTGCCTTGTCATTATCGGTGGTGAGGTTAAAACTATAGGCATCTGTTAGAGCATCATAACTCCCAAAGGATATGGATTGGGTAAACTTGGCATTTCCCCCTCTTAGCTCCGACCATAGTATAAAATTTTGACGATTGTAATCACTTTCTGCCAAACTTCTGTAGCAGCCGGTCATCGCTATTTTAATTCCTGCAATATCTTTCAATAGATTGGCATTCGAAATCTTATCCTTTGGATCGCGATCTAGAAAATCCTCGCAAGAAGTAAAGCTTAGCCCTAGGCTAATGCTTATGATTAGATATATAATTGTTTTTTTCATGATTTTAGAAGTTTACTTTTAGACCCAATGAATAGGTTCTGGGTATTGGATACGTGTATAATAATTCAGCAATCCCATTTCTTCCAGGAGCTGATTTATCTTTATACCAAGTCCAAATATTATCAATATTTACCGTTATTGTTACTTGAGTTAAACCATATTTTTTAATCAGTTGTTGAGGAATCCGATACGACATAGAAATATTTCGGATTCGAATATTTGTTTTATCAAATAAATTCCGGGTGGTATTATAAATGGGATTATTGTTGATATTTAGTTTCGGTACTGTAGCAATATCGCCCGGCTGTTGCCAGCGATCTAATTGGTTGACACTTTGGTTAAACAATAAAATTTGTCGTCCATCCGAATTCAAATCAAATGAATTATAAGGCATCATTTTATAACCACCCCACTCATAAGAAATAGAGGTAGAAATCGAGAATTGTTTATAATCAATAGTCGTTGAAAGACCCCCAAAAAAATCGGGGGAAGATTTTCCAACAGCTACTCTGTTTTCATATTTTTTGACTTCACTATATTCGCTTGATATACTGCCATCCGCTAAAATGTATTGCGCTAATCCTGTTTCAGAATCAACACCAGCAAAGCGAAGAGCTCTAATCATGCTCACATCTTCACCAACAAATAAGCCTAGGGATGAGTAGCTTGATTCAATCACTTGAGGCATGTCATTTCCTAACTTAGTGACCATATTTTTGTTGCTTGAGATATTAAAGTTGGTGTGCCAGCTAAAGTCTTTTTTATCTATTAAGGTGGTTGAAATTGACATCTCCCAGCCACTATTACGCATATCAGCCACATTCACTGGTACTGATGAAAAACCACTTATCATTGGAATATCAAGATTTGATATGGCTCCCTTCACATTGTTTACATATCTTTCCAAGGTGATACTTACTTTATCAAATAATTTTAAATCCAGGGCGATATTAAATTTGTAATTTTTTTCCCAGGTTAAATAAGGATTTGGGCCAGTACTGGGTTGTGCGCCAATTAATCCATCATAGATAAATCTATTGCTATACGTATATAAGCCAAGGGCTGCATAGCTTCCAATGCGTGAATTGCCTGTAGAACCATAGGATGTTCTGATTTTTAAATAGGAAACAACATTTGTAAATTTTTCAAACCAGTTTTCTTTACTTATGATCCATGATACACCAGCAGATAGAAAATTATCCGCTTGTTGATCTCCTCCAAAAACAGAGGCACGGTCATTTCTAAAACTAAAGCTTGCAAAATATTTGCTGCGATAATTATATCCTAATCTTCCAAAATAGGAAATTGTTCCATTGCTACTGTTAGTACTATTTATGGACGCATCATCTTTTTCAGATATACCTAGTTCTCTTAATTTTTCAAATGGGAGATTGGAGTTTGTACCTCTTAAAACATTGATGCTTCTGTTTTCCATTTGGTATCCGGCCGTTGCATTGATCTGGTGATCAGTTGCAATAATCTTATTATAAACCAACTGACCATAAGCAATCCATTTCATATTGTGTCGGTTAGCACGACTGATATAACCATTCCTATTTGCTCCTAAGGCATTTTGTTTACTATAGAACACATAATTTTGGGATGAATTATAATCCACACCAAATTTTATTTCAGCTCTTAAATCTTGAATAATTTGATATTGTAAACCTGTATTTGCATTCACATAAAAGGTTTTATTCCAGGCTTCATTTTGTGCTAAAGCCGCTAATGGATTCACTAAGAAACGGAAGTCAGGCTCAAAGCTAAAGCTTCCATCTTCTTGATAAGGCGATAAAGTAGGTTTGAATTTAATGGATTCGAAAGAACCAAAATTATCCTTGTCTAAACTTGATACGGTTACGCTATAATCCCATTTTAGTTTATCACTTAAATCAGAATTTACTTTTAAACTGGCTGTTATTCGCTCCATATTATTCCCTATTCCAATCGACTTATTATTTAAATAGTTTACGGAGAATCGGTAAGTATGTTTGTCGCCACCCCCAGAAAAGGTTAAAGAGTTTTTTGCCACAATTCCAGTTTGGCTTACTAAATCAAACCAATCTGTATTTATGTCAGGGCTTCCTAATGCGGCAATTTCATCTAATTTGTTTTGTGCCGAAAGATCTGAATTATTAATAGCTTCGCTCGCTAACTCAATGTATTGTTCAGAGTTCAGATATTTGAATTTGGCGACGGGTTGTTGGAATCCAAAATTTGAAGAGTAGGTAAATTTAGTTTTTCCTTTTACCCCTTTTTTAGTAGTTATAATGATTACACCATTGGAAGCATTAGCACCATAGATAGCCGAAGCAGATGCATCTTTAAGTACTGAAATGGTTTCAATATCTTCAGGATTGATTAATGCTAGAGGGTTAACTTTAACATCGCCAAGAAAACTTGTTTCGTTTGGCGCAGAAACATCGTATAATGGCACTCCGTCTAATACGTATAATGGTTCAGAGGAAGCGACAACGGCATTACTTCCAATTTGAGTCAAAGAGCTTTGTCCTCGGATTCGGATACTCACAGGAGCTCCTGGATCGCCTGTATTTTCTTCCACAAATACTCCGGCAATTTTACCGCCTATCATTTTATCAATACTCTCAATAGGTCTTTCTACATTCAATTCTGTAGTATTTATTTGTTCAATGGAACCTACCAGCGACTCTTTTGATTTGATGCCTCCGTAACCAGTAATCACCACTTCATCCAGCATTTTTGAACTCATATGAAGCACTACATTAATGATGTTCCCGACTGCTTTGACTTCTTGTGTTTGCATCCCAATAAAGGAGAATACAATTATTTTGCTGCCAATGGGTACTCTAATTTTGTACTTCCCATCAATGTCTGTGGTTGTTCCAATCTGGCTGCCTTTCACTAGCACAGTAACGCCAGGCAATGTCTCTCCACTTTCGTCGGAAACCACTCCTTCTACAATGTGGCTTTGCGCATTCGCAATGAACACGCAAAAAATGCAGACTACTATTAAAAATGTTTTTTTCATAGGTTTCAGTTTTTACACAAATTCCCGATGGCTTTTAGCCACCGGGAATAAATTTCTTCTACATAAAATACAAAGCGTTTTCAATCATTTTCTTTAAATGACCATGTTGGCCTTTTGTTAACTTATCTTTTCCCTTATAATTAAGTTCTTTTAGTAATTTATTGAGTTCTCCTATGGCTAATGCGCGTGCTTGATAGGGGTAATTGTTTGTATTAAACAAACTTGGCTTAGAGAACATCCTAATAATTTGTTTTGTATAGAGCGCTTGCATATGTTGCTGATAGGAATT
>JBFFMB010000015.1:0-11262 GCA_041554455.1 Bacteroidales bacterium | reverse complement strand
GTCGAATAATCCATAGCAGCCTGATTCATCTTATTTCGCAATAATCATATTGGTTAATCTGCTTACAGAAATTAATCGATCATTCTCATCTTTAATCGTAATATTCCAAACATGGGTATATCTTCCTTGATGAATGATTTCAGCCTCGCCATACACCCATCCACTGCTCACAGCCCCAACATGATTGGCATTGATATTGGCTCCTCTTACATCAAATTTATTAAGATCAAGGAGCAAAGCTGAACCCAGACTGCCAATTGTTTCAGCAAGAGCTAAACTGGCCCCTCCATGCAATATTCCCATGGGTTGCAAGGTGCGTTCATCCACAGGCATGCGGGCTCTTACATAGCCTTCACGCTTTTCGAGGTATTCGATGCCCAATTGCTGCATTAAAGTTTTGTGACTGGAAGCATTCAACTTTTCCATACTGTCATTTATATCAATCATAATCTCTTGTATTTATTACAAAGATAAACGGCTTTTTTAAAAATAAGTTAGAAAGATGAATGAACTATTGTTCGATTGGAATGGGGGATAACAAAATGAGCAAATCATTTGCTTGGCATCGAGGACAAAATCGTAAGGTTTTATTCGTAATAAACCCACAATGATCGCATTTGCAAATAGATGCTCTGTGTTTTTTAGGTGATTGTATTTTTTTGCTTGTGTCCATTGCTTAATATTTTTATTATGTTCCCCAGTTTTCTCTATCTAAACTTCTAAAATGTATGGCTTCTGCCAGATGGTCGACTTGTATGTTTTCGCTTTCATCTAAATCGGCTATGGTGCGTGAAACTTTCAAAATACGATCGTAGGCTCTGGCCGATAAGTTTAGTTTTTCGATTGCATTTTTCAATAGTTCTTTTCCCACTTCATCAATCTGACAAACCTCTTTTAATTTTTTGCTGCCCATTTGTGCATTACAATGAATGTTCGGATGTAACTCAAAACGGTTTTCTTGGATTTTACGTGCTTTGATTACACGCTTTCGAATCTCTAAACTATTTTCTCCTTGCGGGGCATCAGAAAGATCTTTAACAGCCACAGGAACGACTTCAACATGAATGTCGATACGATCAAGGAGTGGCCCAGAAATTCGGTTTAAATATTTTTGAACCAATCCGGGCGCACAAACACATTCCTGATGAGGGTGATTATAATAGCCGCACGGACATGGATTCATAGCAGCAATTAGCATAAAATTGGCTGGATATTCGACTGATATTTTTGCTCGAGCAATTGTTACCACTCTATCTTCCATGGGTTGACGCATGACTTCTAAAACGGTCCGCTTAAATTCGGGTAATTCATCTAAAAACAAAACGCCATTTTGCGCCAGGGTAATTTCTCCGGGTTGTGGAAAGGTTCCTCCTCCGACAAGGCCGGCATCGCTAATGGTATGGTGTGGAGCTCTGAATGGGCGAACAGTTATGAGTCCGAGATTTTTATCAAGCTTGCCTGTCACCGAATGAATTTTAGTCGTTTCTAAGGCCTCATGTAAATTTAATGGAGGTAGAATGGATGGTAAGCGACGAGCTAACATTGTTTTCCCTGATCCGGGCGGGCCAATTAAAATTGCATTATGACCACCGGCAGCAGATATCTCTAATGCTCTTTTGATATTGACTTGTCCTTTGACATCTGCAAAATCAAATTCGTAATTATTCAAATGATTGTAAAATTCTTCGCGGGTATTAATGAGGGTTTCTTCAATTTCAGCTTCTCCTTTAAAAAAGGAAATAACTTCATCCAGATTATTTGCTCCCAATACTTTTAAATCGCTTACAATGGCTGCTTCGTTGGCATTTATTTTAGGAAGAATGAATCCTTTAAATCCTTGTTCTTTCGCATTGATGGCCATGGGTAGTGCCCCTTTAATGGGATTTAAACTGCCATCCAGCGAAAGCTCTCCCATAATTACATAATCTTCGAGTTGCTCGAAGGGTATTTGATTGGAAGCTGCCAAAATTCCGAGTGCAATGGGGAGGTCGTATGCCGAGCCTTCTTTTCGGATATCGGCTGGAGCCATATTGACCACGATCTTCATTTTGGGATATTTTTGACCAATATTTGTGAGAGCTGCTTGTATGCGTTGTTGACTTTCTTTTACCGCACTATCGGGTAATCCAACCAAAAAGAAGTTGATTCCTTTGCTGTAATCAACTTCAATCGTGATGGTTATGGCATCAATGCCGATGATGGCACTTCCAAAGGTTTTTGCAAGCATAGTAAATTGGTATAAGCGCTTTTCTCTTTATACCAAAAAAGTGATTTTGTCTCTTAAATTTCGAGATTATTTTTGCTTGGGTTTATATCCTGATTGTTTTAGGATTTTTTGAGCATCGGTTTCCTTTAGTAAATCTTGAAGACTTACAGTCGGATTATGATTCATATAGGCTCGTAAGATTTGCCAGCCAATCCAATTCCCAATCATCGCTGGAGCTTCTTCCGAAAAGGCAAGAGTAAAGGGGCCATCTTGAGTGAATTTTCGTGTGATTTCATAATCTGCTGAATATAGAATTTGTTTATCTATAAAAAAGGCCCAAATGTTTTGTTCATTCTCAATACACCATTTTAATTGATTTTCGGTATAACCAATTTTCAAGTAATCCGCTTTTTCAGGTAGCATGGCATCCAAAAAATAGAATGTTTTTGCATTTTCTATAATTTCTCCCAAAAAGTTTTTTTGTGTTCTGTTCTCAAAAAGGTGGATGCGGGCAAATGTTTTCATGCAATCAACAGAGAGATGCTCTTTAGTCATACGATTTGCCCTATAAACAGGAATTCCGAATGTTTTGTATTCTTCAAAATCTGGACCCAAATATAAATCAAGACCTATAACCATAGCTTCCGAAGAAAGTTGAATAGGAGCTTCAAAATGTAAACCAGAAATATAGGTGAAAAGCATAGGGAGCTTTTCCTTAGGGAAGTAATGCAGATAATATTGGAAAGCTTTTTTTAATTCTTTCTCTAAGAAGGAAAGCTCAGGATAGTTCTTGCTAACTTCGTAGTTTAATGCCAGAAGTTTGGGGTCAGTAGCATAGTGATAAAGTGCTTGGGTGTTCTCATTACTGAGAGGATCAGTACCCAAGAATGTGCTGAATTTTTCCTGAATAGTGTTTAATTCATTCAAAAAATTCAGTGTATCTATACCAAAAAGAGCTTGTTCGTAACGATCAATTTTGAAATTAGGAATGTCAATTTCGGAAACATCAAAACCTAACGTTCTTGATGAATCGTTTGTGCATGATATAAATCCTAATAAGAGAACAAAAAAAATAAAAGGTGTTTTTCTTAGCATCTTATAAATATAAAAAAATGTCAGGTTTTAACCCGACATTTTTAATACGTATGATCGAATGTTTTATTGTCTTAAAATAACTTAAAGCCGACAGTTACGTTAAATCCGCTTTTTTTGGAGCCAAATTCAACAGGACCTCCATCAATTTGAACCGTTTTCAACACATCATTAATGCCGAAATTATATCGGATATCGAATGTGAGATTTAGTATATCAAAACCTGCACCAACCTGAAAACTCCATATTAAATCTTCAAGATCTGCTTCTGAAATAGGTTCTATGCCTTCGACTAAATTATTGTCAATAGTTGCTTTAATTATATAAGACGCTGTGGGCCCTCCAAAGACACGAAGGTTAAACATTTTTAAATCAATTACTTTGGCTCCAATCATAAATGGAACTTGAATCGTACTTAACTTTACTTCTTGCTCAAATGCGTCAAAAACAGATTCCTCTGGTGTTTTGAAAATGCTTCCCTGTTTTACCCAGTTGATCTCAGGCTGAATATAAATTTTTGTTCCAATCCTAAAAAATACACCAAACTGAAAATTGTTCTTAAGTTCAGAGTTAATATCACTTCTATCTAAACTAAGTTTGGCTGAGCTATAGCCAACTTTTGGCCCGAAACTAAATTGTGAAAAAACATTACTTGCTAATAGAATGAAAGAGAGGAGTAAAATATTTTTTTTCATGATAAAATAAAACTTAATCTTATGTGCTTAAATAAATGAATAGTAGAGTTTAAAACGTGCCCGCAAATATATGAAAATAATCATATTTGTCTTAATTTTATGAACATTAATCATTTAATATCTTTTTCTAATAAAATTGAGATATTGGCCTAATAAGAATACTTTTATTAGTTAATTATCATAAATAAAATTGTCATGAAAAAGATAATAGTCGTTATTATTCTCGTATTTGTTTTTATTGGTTCTGGTATTAGGGCCCAAGAGAAACCATTTGTTTTTGGATTTAAAGTTGCTCCAAATATTGGATGGATGAATCCTAGTTCAGATGATTATAGTTCTAATGGGAGTAAGTTCGGGTTTTCTTGGGGCTTATTAGCTGAGTTTTATTTAATGGAAAACTATAGTCTGAGTTCAGGAATCAATATCCTTTTTCAAAATGGAGCCTTGAATTATGAGGATGATCTGGTTGATTATGGCGGTCTTGGAGAATTGTTCAGGACTTATAAATTCAAATATTTGGAAGTTCCTTTAACGTTGAAAATGAAAACCAATGAAATATCCGGCATTAGTTTCTTTGGTGTATTTGGGTTTGGGGCTAATATCTTGCTCTCCGCTAAAGCAAAAGACACTTTTTTACCTGCTGATGGTGGTGCTGCGATTAAGGATGAGATGGATTTTAAATCAGACCTAAAGTCTATCAGGGCTTCTATGATTGTTGGTGTTGGTGCTGAATTTAAAATGAATGGAGTGACTAAACTCATTGCAGGTATTAATTTCGATAATGGTTTAACAGACGTATTAAAAAACCAGAATATTGCGACGAATGTTAATCACAAATCGATTAATAATTATTTGGAATTCTATGTAGGGATATTATTTTAGCGATTGGGAGGATATAATTTGAAAATTGCACTAGCACAGCTGAATTATCACATTGGGAATTTTGATCAGAATTTATCGAAAATTGCAGATGCTATAGCAAATGCTAAAGCACAGAAAAGTGATTTGCTTGTTTTTGCTGAATTAGCAGTTTCTGGCTACCCTCCACGCGACTTTTTGGAATTTGATGATTATATCGATAAGTGTTGGGATGCAGTTTTGTCCATTATCCCGATGACTGATAATATTGGTGTTATTATTGGTGTACCAACTCGTAATCCTGAATTTGATGGAAAGGATTTATTCAATTCTGCCGTTTTCATTGCTGATAAACAGCTAAAGTCAATCCATCACAAAGCCTTATTACCAAATTATGATATTTTTGATGAATATCGTTATTTTGAGCCTTCCCGTAAGTTTGAAATCGTTGAGTTTAGAAACAAAAAATTAGCCATTACGATTTGTGAGGATCTATGGAATATCGGGAACGATCCCCTTTATAAAATAAATCCCATGGATGAACTCTATAAGTTTAATCCTGATGTGATGATAAATATTGCGGCTTCTCCATTTGATTATGATCAAGCCAAAACTCGAAAAGAAATTTTACTAGAAAATGTTAAAAAGTATAAGCTTCCATTATTTTATGTGAACCATGTTGGTGCTCAAACGGAATTGCTTTTCGATGGAGGTTCTTTAGCCATTGATGCCGATGGGGATATTATTGAGGAATTAAAATATTTTGAAGAAGATTTCCAGGTATTTGATCTAGATTATCTTCAAAAGTCAGCTGTTGAGAGTGTTATCCCCTCAAAAATTTCTTTAATTCATGATGGATTAGTCATGGGTGTCCGGAATTATTTTCAGAAATTAGGGTTTTCAAAAGCCATTTTGGGTTTGTCTGGTGGTATTGATTCGGCGGTCACAGCTGTAATAGCGGCCGAAGCGCTGGGAAGCGAAAATGTCAGATGTGTTTTACTGCCTTCTGAATTTTCGTCTGATCATTCTATTGCTGACGCAAAAGCCTTGGCTGAGAACTTGGGAAGCCCTTATGAAATTGTTCCCATCAAAGATTCATATGAAAGCATTCGTAAGGACTTAGCAACTCAATTTAAAAATACCACTTTTGGTATTGCTGAAGAAAATATTCAAGCGCGTATTCGTGGTGTTATACTTATGGCATTGTCCAATAAGTTTGGATATATTCTGCTTAATACATCCAATAAACGCGAAGCTGCTGTGGGTTATGGAACCTTATACGGTGATATGAATGGAGGCTTGTCTGTGATTGGAGATGTGTATAAAACCGACGTTTTTGAGTTAGCAAAATACATCAATCGAAATCAGGAAATTATCCCAATAAATACAATTACCAAACCGCCTTCAGCGGAGTTAAGACCTGATCAAAAAGATTCTGACTCCTTGCCCGATTATGATATTTTGGATGAAATTTTATATCAATATATCGAGAAAAGAAAAGGCCCAAAAGATTTAATTCAATTGGGCTTTGAAGAGTCTTTAGTAAAAAGAATATTAAAATTGGTAAATACCAATGAGTATAAGCGCTATCAAACACCTCCAATTATTAGAGTTTCGCCCAAAGCTTTTGGCATGGGTCGAAGGATGCCAATAGTTGCTAAATACCTATCCTAATTATAAATTAATAGCTTCTACGGATTTAATTTCTGGAAGTGCTTTTAAAACAGCAGTTTCTACGCCGTTTTTAAGGGTCATCTGGCTATATGGGCAAGATCCGCAAGCTCCTTGTAATTCAACATTTACCACATTATCATCTGTGATCTCTATGAATTTAATATCACCACCATCTTGTTGTAAATAAGGTCTGATTTGTTCAATAATATTGATAACCTTTTTTGACAATTCTTCTTTGTTTTCGCTCATTGGTATATTTTTTAAAAAGTAAAACGCAAATGTATAAAAATCTGTTTATTACGATAATTAAAATCGATCTAAAATTCCTATTTGTTTAATTAATCCTTCAGCTAAATTTGAAAAGGCTTTACCTATAGGTCCATCATCATTAAGTGCAATTGGACTTCCTGTATCTCCAGATTCAGCAATGCCTGCAACCATAGGGATTTTCCCCAAAAATGGCACGTTCAATGATTTCGCATAATCCTCGGTATTTCCTTTACCAAAAATGTAGTATTTATTATCAGGTAGTTCAACAGGAGTGAAGTAAGACATGTTTTCAATAATTCCTAAGATAGGAATATTAATTTTTTCCTGTTTAAACATAGATACTGCTTTTTTTACATCAGCAAGAGCAACTTGCTGAGGTGTCGTTACGACAACAGCACCTGTAATTGGATACGATTGAGTAAGTGTTAAATGTACATCGCCTGTTCCGGGAGGCAAGTCAACAATCATGAAGTCTAAGTCGCCCCAAACAGCATCGTTGAACAATTGGTTTAAAGCACTAGAGGCCATAGGACCACGCCAAATTAAGGCTTGTTCAGGCTTTACAAAAAAACCAATGGATAATACTTTTATACCGTGTTGATCAATTGGAAGCACTTTAGTTTTACCCTCAATTTCAGTGGCCTTAGGTTGTGTGTTTTCAAGTCCAAACATGATCGGGACCGAAGGTCCATAAATGTCAGCATCCAATAATCCTACTCTTTTCCCTTTTTTAGCAAGAGCAACGGCGAGGTTAGCCGCAACGGTCGATTTCCCGACGCCGCCTTTTCCAGAAGCTACAGCAATAATATGTTTAACCCCAGATAGTGGACCACTCCCACTGGCTTTTTGAGCAATTGGATTTATTTCTACTGAAATTTCTTCACCAAAAGTTTCTGTAATTACTTTTATACAAGTGTTTATAACGATCTTAATTCCTGGGTCATTTAAGTCAGGGAAAACAAGATCAAAAGAAATGTTATTATTCTCAATTTTTAAATTTTCAAGCATCTCGAGCTTAATAATGTTCTCTCTTTTTGGAAAGTAAATTACTTGACCCAGAGCTTCAATCACGCTATTCTTATTCATTCAAGCTATTTTTATTTAGATTTTGTAAAATTAAGAAAAATTGCAATTACTAAGGTGCCTATTATGTTATTTGTTTAATATTAAAAATTAATTCAGTTCAATGGCAGGATTCCAAAAGTGTTTTTCAAAGTCGATAATTTTATCATTAACAACACGAATACCTTCATTCTCGAGTAATTTTTGCATCATATCAGGACTCCCAAAATGATGTTTGCCTGTAAGCATTCCATTTCGATTGACAACCCTATGTGCAGGAATTGATTGTTGGCTACTGTGTGACCCATTCATTGCCCATCCAACCATGCGCGCAGAACCTTTACTTCCCAAATACGAGGCAATAGCACCATAGGAAGTAATTCTACCATATGGAATTTGTTCGGCTACTTTATATACTTGATCAAAAAAGCTTGTTTCATTTTTCATTCAACTGAAATTTTAGATAATGAATAGGCTGTCCTAATTCAAGGTATTTTTGTTCGTAAAAAGTTTGGATTTCAATGAGTGCCCCTTTACAATTATCTGACTTATAAATATCTCTTTCTTGGAAAAGTAGATTATGACCAAATTCTTCTATTATTTCAAGCGTATAATCAAAAAGGGCTGTATTGTCTGTTTTTAAATGGATAATTCCATCTTTAGCAAGGAACTTCCTATATCTTTCTATGAAGGCAGGAGAGGTGAGCCTTTTTTTTGCCTTAAACTCTTTCGGTTGTGGATCAGGAAATGTAATCCATATTTCGGAAACTTCTTCGGGCTCAAAATAGTGTTCAATCAATTCAATTTGAGTACGAATAAAGCCAACGTTTTTCAAGTTTTCCTCGATGGAGGTTTTGCAACCACGCCAAAGTCGAGCACCTTTTACATCTACACCTAAGAAATTAATGTTGGGATATCGTCTTGCTAAACCAATAGTATACTCTCCTTTACCACATCCTAGTTCAAGGATTATTGGCTGATCTTTTTTGAAGAAATCGCTGGACCATTTCCCAACATAAGGAACTCCTTTCATGACTTCCATATAAGGAATCTGTAAAAGATTGGGAAATGTTTTGTTTTCGCTAAATCGAAATAATTTATGCTTTGCCACGGGTTAAGAATTAGTTTTTGGCAAATTTCGGAAAAAAAAGAATGAGATAAAACTAAATTGAAAGAACCCAGGCAGATGATTCTTCATCTTTGCGAATAATTGCTAATTGTTTATTTGCTTCGTTAATATTTGAAAAAGCTTCAAAACAAACTCTGTAAAGTCCTCTGGTGTTTTGATCAACGATCATTGCATTAAAGCCTTTTACTTTGAGATTGTTAATCATTCGTTCAGCGTTGGCTTTTTCTCTGAATACTCCAGCTATAATGAAATGTTTAAATCCGTCAGTTTTGTTAGTCATTGCTGTTTGAGGCATTTCTGTAGGCTTAACAGTACTCTTTGGCTTTTCAACGTCTTCTTCCTTTAGAACAGAATCTTGTTTTTGGCCTTCTTCATTTTTTGGTTTTTCTTCAGCCGAAGGCGTTTCTGTATCCATTGTTTTTTCTTCGGGAGTATCTTTTTTTGTTACAACCTTCTTTGTTTTCTTATTTGGAGCGGGTGCGCTTAATTTGTCAACCAAGGTCAAGACACTAATCATTGATCTTTCGTCCATGTTTTTTGCAATGTATTCGTTAGGCGAAGAATAGAAAAATGGAATGGCACTAGCGTATTCATTGTAGTATTGTTTTACCGTTGTAGACTTATAATAGAATAAGGCGGCTATAGCTAAAACAATTAAAATAAAAGATACGTTTATGTTTACGTATTTAGGACCTTGTACTTTTGGCGTTTGCTGACGTTTAGCTGTTTCTTTTGGTGTGCGATCTTTTATTATCGTTTTACTCGATTTGCTTGATTTTGTTGATGGGCGAATAATTGTTCGCTTAATAGGAGGTGATACAAAACTCTTTAATCCGAAGGAATCAGCTAAATAATTTTGGGTTTTATCAGGTTCAAAAAGTATATTTCTTTTATCATCCATAAAAACAAGACCCACTTTCCGAAATCTGATATGTTTCCCATTGTTAAGCTCAATCATGCATTTTTTAACAAAACGTTCAACAGCTGATCGGGCTTCAATATAGGTTAAGTTTTCTTGTCGGGCAATATGATTGACTAATAGACCGTCATTAGTTTTCAAATGAACATTGAAAACAATCTCTTTTGAAGGTGGAATAAAATGATTTTGTACCGGGTGTATCTGAGCCGGAATCTCTTTTGTAATGAATCCTCCAAACCCAGGCACAACAATACATTCATATTCGAAAAGTAGATCTGCAATATATTTGGCAATTTTCATCGGACACAGTTTTTCTTAAGTTTTGCTAAAGTACAATTGTTCCACACAAAATTCAACTATTATGACTGATTTTTTTTAGATCATCAGGGCTGTCGATAGCTATGTTTTCGACAGTGGTTAATTTTGTTTGAATGATGTAATTATTTTCAATCCATCTCAGCTGTTCTAAGCTTTCTGTAAGTTCAAGCGACGAGGGCTTTAGCTGGGTGATTTGATTTAAAATATCAAAACGATAGGCGTATATTCCGATATGTTTAAAATAATCATGTTTTGACATCCAATCATTTTCTTCTGATCCTCGATTATAAGGAATGGGCTGACGGCTAAAATAAATGGCTTGAAAATTTTTATCCACGATTGCTTTCACAACATTTGGATTGAAGAGTTCCTCTTTTTTATCAATTTTTTTGATTAAAGTGGCAATCTGAGTATTGGGATTTTCTTGATAACAACGGATTAATAATTCAATTTGATCGGGTTCCAAAAAGGGTTCGTCTCCTTGGATGTTAATAACAACATCGTTATTGTTAAGGATGATTGACATCTTTTCGATGGCTTCTTTGCAGCGATCAGTACCCGATTGGTGATTAATTGAGGTCATTACAGCATTGCCGCCAAAATTAATAACATGATCAAAAATTCGTAGGTCATCTGTGGCAACACAAACTTCTGAAAGAGATTTGCAGGATGATGATTGTTCGTAGACTCTTTGGATCATGGATTTACCACCGATGTCAACCAGGGGTTTTCCCGGGAAACGGCTTGAAGAATAACGAGCAGGAATAATTCCAACGGCTTTCATGATCAATGGGTTTAGTATAATTTACCTCCTAAAGGCACATCCGTATTGGGAGTGATAAGTACAACCTCTCCGCTTTTATCCGGAACGCCTAAGGTTAAAACTTCGGATTGAAAAGGCCCGATTTGGCGTATAGGAAAATTTATTACGGCTAATACTTCTTTGTTTAGCAATGCTTCTTTGCTGTAATTTTTTACTATTTGAGCACTTGATTTTTTAATTCCAATTTTTTCTCCGAAATCAATTTTTAATTTATAG
>JBFFMB010000014.1:0-11352 GCA_041554455.1 Bacteroidales bacterium | reverse complement strand
GCAAATATGTATCGAATGAAAGGGGTAGACCAATCCATGTGTGATCGTTGTATTAGACCTTCCTGTATTTATCCGAATATCTGTAAGAATTTGAATACAGATCATGCACCCATGTTGAGTATTTATAAGAAAGTAGCCGAACATCCTAAAATTAAAAAAGCATTTATTGGTAGTGGCATTCGTTACGATATGTTGGTTGATCGTCCTGGCGATGAAAGCAGAAAAAATAAGTATAACGAATACATTGAACAATTAGTGAAACATCATGTTTCTGGTCGCTTAAAGGTAGCTCCTGAGCATACTTCTGAGCGGGTTTTAAAACAAATGCGAAAAGCTCCTTTCAAGCAATTCCAATCGTTTAAAACCCTCTTCGATAAGATAAATTCAAAAGCAAATCTGAAGCAACAAATCATTCCTTATTTTATATCAAGTCATCCGGCAAGTAAACTGGAAGATATGGCCGATCTGGCTGCTGAAACAAAAGCCTTGGGTTTTCAATTGGAGCAAGTGCAAGATTTTACGCCGACTCCAATGACTTTGTCGACGGTGATTTATTATTCAGGTTTTGATCCATATACCTTAAAACCTGTTTATACAGCAAAATCGAAAGATGATAAATTAAATCAAAAAAAGTTCTTTTTTTGGTATAAATCGGAAAACAGAAATTGGATTCAAAATACCTTGAATAAGTTGAATCGTCCTGATATTCTAAAAAAACTATTGGGACGCAAATAATTGAATTCTTATGACTAATAATAGCCTTGTTACAAAACTATCCCACGATATTAAATCTTTTGAATGTGGTCCTGATAGTAAATTACGTATTCATAATTTATTTATGTTATTGCAGGAAATGGCTTATTTAAGTGCTGAAAATTTGGGCTTTGGTTATACTAATTTGAAATCCAAAAATAGGGCTTGGGTATTGTCTAACCTGAAGATTCAATTTTTAAAATTCCCCCAATGGACGGATCGTATCAGCATTGAAACATGGCCAAGTGGTTTTAATCGATTGCATGGCTTTCGAGATTTTTCGGTTAAAAACAATCAAGGCGAAAATCTAATGAATTCTACGAGTGAGTGGCTTGCTATAGATGTTGAATCCAGAAGGCCTATTAATATTAATGATTTCGAAATTGAACTTCCTGATTATGGGGAACGGTCTTTAGATGAAAAACTGAATAGATTGAGTCCAAAACGATTTGGCGAAGGCGAAGAAATTTTTGAAGTTTTGGTTCCTTATAGTTCGATTGATGAAAATGGCCATGTGAATAATGCGGAGTATATAAAATGGTCGTTTGATGGAATACAACAAGCTGGAATTCATTTGGAAGATATTTCTTCCTTGCAAGTATCTTTTATTTCTGAACTGTTTGAAAAGGAAAAATGTAAAATTTATTGTCGGCAGCTGGAATCTAAACTCATCCATATTTGGGGAAAAAATGCAAAAACGCAGGATTTTGTTTTTGCTATCGAACTAAAATGCTCTTAATTTCTGCTTTCCTGTTATTTCATTGTCATCTTAAAAATAGCAGATAATTTATTTAAATCTTCAAAAAAAGTTAAATTTATAAGCATTTTGATTTTACATCAATTTGTCGGGATATAATGCTTGCATGTCGAAAATTTTAAAAACGACAAGGAAGCTTTGGGCTTATTTAATAAATTTGAAATCTAAAATTTTATCGTGAAAGTAGCAATTATTGGATTTGGCGCGGCAGCCATCGGTTTTATCGAGAGAGTGAAAAATGAAAACGTTGAGATTCATGTCTTTGAAAAAAGCAAAGATATTTATTCTTCGAGTATTTCGGGTATTCGTGCAGATGGTAAATTGTTTGTTTCTTCCGAAATGGGAGGCGATTTGGATGTTGATGTAAAATTGCAAAAAGAGTTGGTTGATTTTTGGATCAGCAAAACGGATGATAATGTGGTTGAAAAAGGGCAATCTTTTGCCAACCCAGTATACTATAAACAGTTTTATAGCAAAGGCTTTCAACCTATACTGTCCGATTTTTACCATCTTGGAACGGATCAATTAAAAAAGGTTCTTTTCAATATTTTTGAAGAATATACCCAATGCAATAATATCCATTTCCATTTTGAACGAAAAATTGATTCCATTGAATTTAATGGGAGTAAGGAACTTGTCATTGATGGACAGAAATTTGACAAAATAGTTGTTGCCGTAGGTCGTAGTGGTCATAAACTGGTAAAAACAATTACGTCGAAATATCCCAATTTGATCCTCGATAGCACCAAAGTTGACTTGGGCATTCGATTTGAATTACCTAATCATATTGTGGAAGACTTGAATAAGGAGATGTACGAATTTAAGATCAAGTTTAAAAGTCGCACGGGATATATGGTTCGTACTTTTTGCAACAACCCCTCAGGATTTGTTGTTATTGAAAATTATGGAGATTTAAAAACGGTGAATGGTCATTCAAAATTGAAAGAAAAAAGCAAGAACACAAACTTTGCAATCCTAACAACTATTCAGCTTACCGAACCTTTTAATGATCCCATTGGTTACGGATCTCATATCGCTAAATTGACTAATTTATTGGCTGGTGATAAGGTTATTTTACAAACGTATAGCCATTTTAAAAATTCAAAACGCACCAAAAATTTATATAGAGTGCAGCCTACTTTGCCTGAGAACGAATATATTTTAGGAGATATCAATTTAGCTTTTCCACGACGCGTAATCGAAAGCATCATCGATTTTATCGAATGCTTAGATGAGATTGTTCCTGGGATGGCCAATCCTGATAATTTAGTGTATGCACCCGAAATTAAATTTTATTCGAGTAGCATCAGCAACGAATTATTTGATGGCTTGAAATTTATTGGCGATTGTTCGGGACAAACTCGATCAATCATTTATGCTACAGCTCATGGCTATCTTGAAGCTGAAAAATTATTAAACGAAGTAAATTAGACTATAAATCAAAAATAAAACTCATGACAAAACGATTCAATATTATTTCTCTGGTATTAATACTTTTGGGAATTTTAATCGCTTTTCCTTCCGAAGCCAAAAAGAAAAAAGTGGAAGAAGAAAAATTTACAATTAAATCAGATCTTGTTAAAGGATTAAAATGGAGGAGTATTGGTCCGGCATTTACTTCAGGACGTATTGCTGATTTTGCTGTAAATCCTAATAATACAAGCGAATATTATGTGGCTGTTGCAAGTGGTCACGTATGGAAAACGATAAATAATGGAACGACATTCACTCCTGTTTTCGATGGACAAAAATCATATTCAATTGGGGTTGTAACCATGGATCCTAATAATCATAATGTGGTTTGGGTTGGAACGGGCGAAAATAACCATCAACGTGCATTAGGTTATGGCGATGGTGTTTACAAATCTGTTGACGGTGGTAAAAGCTGGAAAAATATGGGTTTGAAAGATTCCAGACAAATTGGAGGCATTGTTATCGATCCAAACAATTCGGATATTGTTTTTGTTGCTGCTGAAGGTTCTGTTTGGGGCCCTGGTGGTGATCGCGGACTATACAAAACAACAAATGGAGGCGAAACGTGGAAAAAAGTGTTAGCGATTTCAGAGAATACTGGGGTTAATAATATTGTGATGGATCCAAGAGACTCCAAATTGTTATATGCTACTTCTGAGCAACGTCGTCGTCATGTTCATACAAAAATTGGTGGTGGACCAGAATCGGCTATCTATAAATCAACGGATGGTGGTGAAAACTGGCGCAAACTTAAATCTGGTTTGCCAGGTGGTGATATTGGTGGAATGGGTATCGCTATTTCTCCTGTTAATCCGGATGTTGTTTATGCAATTATCGAAGCGGCTGGCGAATCTAGTGGTTTTTTCCGTTCAACAAATCGAGGTGAATCCTGGTCAAAAATGAGTAGTTATGCTTCAAGTGGACAGTACTATAATGAAATTGTTTGCGATCCTGTGGATGTTGATAAAGTGTATTCTACAGAAACTCGTACAAAAGTAACTTATGATGCTGGAAAAACTTGGACTAGCCTATCTAATAATGGTCGACATGTGGATGATCACGCTATGTGGATAGATCCTCGTGATACCAAACATTTTATGATTGGTGGAGATGGAGGTGTTTACGAATCGTTTGATGATGGCAAAACATTTATCTTTAAATCAAATCTTCCCGTTACTCAATTTTATAGAGTTAATGTGGATGATAGCTATCCTTTTTATTGGGTATATGGTGGAACCCAAGATAATAATAGTTTTGGAGGTCCTTCACAGAATACAACTAGAACAGGTGTAACTTCTGCTGAATGGGTTGTCACTCAAGGTGGCGATGGTTTTTGGCAAGCTATTGAACCTGGAAATCCTGACATCGTTTATTCTGAAGCTCAATACGGTAATATTGGTCGATTTGATAAAAAAAGTGGTGAATCTATTGATATCAGACCCGCTCCAAAAAAAGGTGAAGAAACCTATAAATGGAATTGGAATGCACCATTCTTTATAAGTCCACATTCTCCAACACGGATATACATGACCGCTAATAAAGTGTTTAGAAGTGATGATCGTGGAAATAGTTGGAAGGTCATCAGTGATGATATCACTTCTAAAACCGATCGTAATACGTGGCCCGTTATGGATCAATACTGGAGTATTGATGCCGTTGTTAAAGATGTTTCAACTTCCCTTTTTGGAATGGGCGTTTCTTTGGCTGAATCAAAAGTACAAGAGGATTTGATCTATGTTGGTACTGATGATGGTGTGATTTCAGTTTCTGAACAAAATGAGAACGATTGGTTTCAGATAAAGAGCTTCCCCGGAGTCCCTGCTTATACTTATGTAAGTGATATTATGCCTTCTAAATTTGATGCGAATGTTGTTTTTGCAACCTTCGATAATCGCAAAAGAGATGACTTCAAACCTTATGTATTAAAAAGTTCAGATAAAGGGAGAACTTGGACATCAATAGCTGGTAATTTGCCAGAAGACGAAACCGTACATACCATCGAACAAGATTTTGTAAATCCTGATTTAATTTTTATAGGAACAGAATTTAGTGTCTATTTTACTGTAAATGGGGGTAACCATTGGACTAAATTAGATGCTGGCATACCTTCAATTGCTGTTCGTGATATGTGTATTCAGGAAAGAGAAAATGATTTAGTTATTGCAACTTTTGGTAGAGGCTTTTATATTTTGGATAACTATTCGATGTTAAGAAATCTTAACGAAGAATTGCTCGCAAAAGAGGCTCATATTTTCCCGATCAAAGATGCCTTAATTTATGTTCAAACCAGAGGAAAGGGAAGTCAGGGATCAACTGTTTTCACTGCTGATAATCCAGAATTCGGTGCTACTTTTACGTATTATATTAAAGAAGGTGAGCAGAGTTTGAAAAAGATGAGAACTGAAAAAGAGAAAAAACTCATCAAAGATAAGGCAGCTATACCTACGCCAAGTATGGATGAACTCAGAGCAGAAAATAATGAAATAGCTCCTTATCTAATTTTTACTATTAGAGATGAAAAAGGTCATATTATTAATACGATAAACAAATCTTTTGGAAAAGGGATTGCTAGAGTAAATTGGGATCTTCGATATAATTACGCTACTTCAGTTCGATTAAGTGATAATAAATTCAGCCCAGTTTCATCTTCAAGAGGACGTCGTGGATTTGGTACCCTTGTAATGCCTGGAAAATATTCTGTATCAATTGATAAAGTTGTGAGAGAAAAGGTAACGACTTTGGTTACTCCAGTCGAATTTAATGTGATTCCTTTAAACAATACTACTTTAGCTGGGAACAGAGAGAAATTAGTGGCTTTCCAAAAAGAAGTTTCTTCTTTAACTCGTTTGGTTTCTGGAACAGAATCAATTGTTGAAGAGTTAGTGACACGTGTACAATATGTGAAACAAGCTGTAAGTAATACCCCTGGTATTCCTCTTGAATTAATGACACAGGCAACAGTTTTAGAAAAAGAGTTGGATGATATTTTATGGAAATTTAATGGACAAAAACCACGTGCAAGTCAAGAAGAAAATTGGCCCGCTGCACCATCAATTAACGAGTATTTGAGTGTTGTAGCCTATGGAATCTATGGTACAACATCTGATCCTACTGAAACCATGAAAGAACAATATGATTTGACCGTTGAAGCTTTTAAACCTGTTTATGACAGAGTGAAAGTGATCTTAGAAAATGATATTCTTAAATTAGAATCAGAATTGGATAAATACGGTGCTCCATATACACCGGGAAGATTACCTGAATGGAAATAATGAATATAATCAATATTGAAGGGGGGCGTAAAGGCTCCCCTTTTTTGTTAAAATAGTGTTAAGCTAAGTTATATATCTATTATGAATTTTTATTTTTACACATTATATAAATTAAATATTGAGTAAGCAAAGATGTTTAATCGGTAGAAAATCGCATTCACCCTTTAAAAACTCGCTTTTGCCGATTTAAGCTTTTTAAAGCTAAGCCTAGTAGGTAATTTTGTTCAGATTTTGAGAATCATAAAAAGATAAAAATTAAAATTATGTTTGGAAGAAAATTTAAAATTATTGGATCCATTATTGTGATCCTAATCCTTTCAGTTGTATTGATGAATGTGTTTACTGATATGAAAAAGGAGCCCCCCAGAAAAGAAAAAGAAGTTGCTAAAGTTTATGTTAAAACTCAACAAGTTTTGAATAGTAATTTGATACCAACTTTTTCTGAAGGAGGAAGATTAGGCTCTCAGCATAAAGTTGATTTAATGTCGGAAGTGCAAGGGAAATTACTTTCTTCTGATATTTCACTCAAAAAAGGAGAACGCTTTAAAAAAGGAGATTTATTAATTCGAATTTTTGATGAGGAAGCTAAAAGTAATTTAATGGCTAGTAAAAGCCGATTCATGAATGTATTGGCTAATTCTCTTCCTGACATTAAAATTGATTTTCCTGAAAATTATAATAATTGGTTGGCATTTTTTCAAAGTATAGAAATGTCTGAAAATATACCTGAATTAGTTAAGTTCTTATCCGATCAAGAAAAAACATTTTTGGCTAGTCGAAATATTTTAAACGATTATTATCTAATAAAAAGCGCTGAAATAAGATTAGAAAAGTATTCAATATTCGCTCCTTTTAGTGGGTCGTTTACAGATGTATATTTCGAAGTTGGCTCTATTGCTAATCCTGGTGGTCGGATTGCAACCATCATTCAAACCGACAAATTAGAGCTTGAAATTCCTGTGAAGATCGAAAATATTGAATTTTTGACCATTGGAGATAAAGTGGATGTAAAGGTAAATAATCATATAATCAACGGTAAAATAAATCGTATCGCTGATTTTGTATCACCAGAAACTCAATCAGTAAGTGTTTTTATTGCGCTCTATCCTAATAATGATATTAAAGTGTTCGAAGGCATGTACTTGACAGCAATTTTTAATGGAAAGCTTTTAACAAATGTAATGGAAATCCCTCGTAATGCAGTAGTAAATGACAATCAGGTGTTTATTGTTGAGAAAGGAAAACTAGTCCAAAAAGAAATTGATGTCCTGAAAGTTAATGAACAAACTCTGATTTTTTCTGGGCTAACGGATGGAGCTCATTTGGTTGTTGAGCCATTAATTAATCCAAAAAATGGAATGAATGTAGAAATACTGAAGTAAGATGAAGAAAATTATAACACTTTTTGTTAAATATCCTTTTTATGCTAACATCATTATTGCTGCAATTCTTATTGGAGGATTAACCAGTTTGTTAAGCATGAAAAAATCCTTTTTTCCAGAGATGGAATCGAGGAATATAATTGTGAATGTTGCTTATCCAGGTGCTTCTCCTACTGAAATGGAAGAAGGTATTACCGTCCGAATTGAAGAATCAATTCAGGGATTGGCTGGGATAAAGGAAATTAATTCAACTTCTTCTGAAAATTTTTCCAGTGTTGTAGTTACCACTACTGGAGAATATGATATTGATGAAACTTTGATGGAAGTGAAAAATGCCGTCGATGGAATTTCATCTTTCCCTGTGAGTGCAGAGCGTCCTATTGTGTATAAGCAAAGGGCTCGATCAATGGCCATGTTTTTAGGATTGTCAGGTGATGTTAGTTTATTAGAACTCAAAAAATATGCCGACGAAGTAGAACTTGATTTACGATCATCGGGTGTAGTTTCACAAGTAGGGGTTGGAGGTTATCCAGCTCTGGAAATTTCAATAGAATCTTCTGAAGATAACTTAAGAAGATATAAGCTAAGTATTGATGAAATAGTGAGTGCTGTTTCACTAAATAACCGTGATATGTCTGGCGGATTGATAAAGTCAGAAGTCGCTGAAATGTCTATTCGTTTAAGATCTCGAAGTGTTGATCCTGAGAAAATCGGTAATATCATTTTACGTGCAAATGCCGATGGTAGCTATTTACGTATTAAAGATGTAGCTACTATCGAACAAAAATTTGCTGATGTAGCGAGTTCTTCGCTTATGAATGGGAAGCCCTCTATCTCATTTTCGATTAATAAATTGATTGATGAAGATTTGGTTGAAATATCTGACTATTGTAAAAATTATGTCAAAGAGTTCAATAAAAAGCATTCCGATGTTCAGATGTTTGTGACTTTCGATTTTCGTGAGATGTTAGGTGCCCGTTTAAATATGTTATATCGAAACGGGGGGATTGGTTTAGCTCTTATTTTGATTACACTGGGTTTATTTTTAAGTTTTCGATTATCCTTATGGGTTGCCTGGGGAATCCCAGCATCCTTTTTGGCTATGTTTATGCTTGCTGCTGCCTATGGCATTACCATCAATATGATCTCTGTATTTGGGATGATATTGGTTGTGGGTATTTTAGTGGATGATGGCATTGTGATTGCTGAGAATATTTATGCGCATTTTGAAAGAGGAAAAAGCCCAAGGCGTGCTGCTATTGATGGCACAATGGAAGTATTGCCAGCTGTATTAACCTCAGTTTCTACTACCATCGTTGCCTTTGCGCCCTTAATGTTGATTAATAATGAGATGATGCAATTTATGTTTGAAATGGCATTTATTGTTATTTTTAGTTTGATGTTCTCATTATTGGAGGCCTTTTTGGTGCTTCCAGCTCACCTCGCTAGTAAACATATACTCCGCTCCAAGACGAAACAAAATTTTGGTCTTAAATTAAGAAGAAAATTGGATGTTGGAGTTGAATGGATGAGAGATAAGTTGTATGGAAGAGTCTTACGTAAAGTTATAGATTATAAATGGATTGCAGCAATTGTGCCATTTGCTTTAGTTCTTATAACCTTAGGATTGTTTAATGGAGGTTTAATTAGATCTACATTTTTTCCATCCATTCCTTTCGATCAGTTTAATCTTAATATTGCTTTTAAACCTGGATCGGGTGAAAAAAGAACAATGGAGTATGTGAAGAATTTTGACAAAGCCATTTGGGAAGTTAACGATGAATTGAAAAAAGAGTTTAATGATACTGTTAATTTTATAGATTTTACGTTTGTATCAACAGGTGGCGCTTTTAATGGTTTAGAAAGAGGTTCGCATGCAGGATCAATTTTTGTAATCTTACGTGATCTGGAAGATGCCGCAGTCAATAGTTTCCAAATTGTTAATCGGATTCGTGAAAAAATTGGGGAAGTACCTGAAGCAGAAAAATTCTCAATTGCAGGTAGAAATACTTTTGGCACTCCTGTTTCCTTGAGTATTTTAGGAAAGAGTATGGAAGATTTGAATGCTGTCAAAACCATCTTAATGGAAAATATGAACAGCCTTCCTTCCCTCAATAATATAATGGAGAATAATGGAATTGGAATGGAGGAAGTTCTACTTGAATTAAAACCTAAAGCTTATTATCTGGGTTTAACTCAAGTGAGTTTAACGAATCAGATTCGTCAGGCATTTTTTGGTGGACAGGCTCAGCGACTTCAGCAAGGCAAAGATGAATTAAGAGTATGGGTTCGTTATCCTAAAACAGATAGACTGAATATTGGTCAGCTTGAAAGCATGAAAATTACAACTCGCATGGGTGAATATCCATTGTCTGAATTAGCGACCTATAAAATTGAAAGAGGCCCCGTTACTATCAAAAGATACAATGGTTCAAAAGAAGTAAGAATTACTGCTGATTTGGTAAACCAAAGCGAACCAGTACCTCCAATCATTGAAAAAATTAGCACAGAATTTATTCCCGCAATTAAAGCGAAATATCCTGATGTTGAGTTTGTAATGCAAGGACAATCGCGAGATGCTCAGGAATCTGGGATGGAATTAGGGCTTTATTTTGGATTGGCTTTTATTGTCATTGCATTTATGATAATGACTCACTTTAAATCCTTTGGTCAGGGATTAATCATTTTAATGATGATTCCTTTAGGATGGATGGGTGGAATTTGGGGACATGGTATAGAAGGCATTCCTGTATCAATGTTAAGCGCCTGGGGATTAGTTGCCTTATCTGGTGTGATTATAAATGATGCCGTTGTGTTTTTGGCTAAATACAACTTACTTCTTGCTGAAGGATTAAAAGTAAAGGAAGCTGTATATAAAGCTGGTTTAACCAGGTTCAGACCTATTGTATTAACGACCATTACAACCTCAGTTGGTTTATACCCCATTATTTTTGAATCCAGTTTTCAAGCGCAATTTTTAAAACCAATGGCTGTTGCTTTAGCCTATGGTGTATTTGTTGGGACTTCATTTATTCTAGTTCTATTTCCTATAATTATTTTATTATTAAATGATTTAAACGTAGCAACTAAATGGTTGTGGACCGGAATTCGTCCATCTAGAGAAGAAGTTGAAAAAGCAGTTATTTATGGTAAAAGACAAATTGATTAAAAATATAAAAATGAAGAAAGTATTATTTCTCTCAATCTTAATGATTGGAATTTCTGCTTTTCAAATGCAGGCTCAACAAACATTGAGCTTAAGTGATGCTATCCAATTAGGACTTGAGAATAATTTTCAGATAAAAATCACAGGCCTGAATGTTGAAAAAGCACGTATAAATAATTCTTGGGGAACAGCAGGTCGTTATCCAAGTATTACGTTGGGTGCAAGCTTGAATAATCGTTTTGATAATTCACCAGACCCCACAGGAAGTGCTACGGATAGACGTGAGTCATTTACTCATACTTTATATCCCAATGCCAATTTGCGATGGACTATTTTTGGTGGTTTACGAGTGAATATTGCGAAGGACAAATTAGGCTTTCTTCAACAATACTCTGAAGGAAATGAAGAGGTGATGATTGAGAATACTATTCAAGCAATCATTTTGGCTTATTATAGAGTTCAGTTGGAAAACGAAAAATTGGCTGTTGTTGAATCGCTTAAAAACATTTCGAAAGATCGTTATGATTATGTGCTTCAGAAAAAAGAATT
>JBFFMB010000013.1:0-11380 GCA_041554455.1 Bacteroidales bacterium | reverse complement strand
TATTGGAAAGAAACGGGTGATATTTCTGTATGGAAAGGGATTGCTCAGGATGCGATAGTCATGAATCTCGACGATCTGCTTTGTGTTGGGATCACCGATAATATTTTACTTTCTTCCACCATTGGTCGGAATAAACAAATCATTCCAGGTGAAGTGATCGCTGCAATCATTAATGGCACCGAAGAATTCCTTGCAGAAATGCGTGATCATGGTGTTGGCATTTATTCAACGGGAGGAGAAACGGCAGATGTTGGGGACTTGGTTCGTACCATTATCGTGGATTCAACAGTGACTGCCAGAATAAAAAGAGAGCATATCATTTCAAATCATAACATACAAGATGGTGATGTCATCGTTGGACTAGAATCCTTCGGACAAGCTACCTACGAAACAGAATATAATGGCGGCATGGGAAGCAATGGATTGACCTCCGCTCGTCACGATGTTTTTGCAAAATACATAGCTGAAAAATATCCCGAGAGTTTTGATCCAAGTATTCCGAATGATCTAGTGTATTCAGGAAACTTAAAATTGACAGATACAACGGAAGTAGAAGGTATCGATGCCGGAAAATTGGTACTCTCCCCTACTCGAACCTATGCCCCCGTCATCAAAAAAATGCTGGAGAATTATCGATCACAAATCCATGGGATGGTTCATTGTAGCGGTGGGGCTCAAACCAAAGTTTTACACTTTGTGGATGATCTTCATATCATCAAAGACAATTTATTCCCCATTCCTCCACTCTTTAAAATGATCCACGATCAATCCCAGACCCCATGGGCTGAGATGTACAAAGTATTCAATATGGGTCATCGAATGGAGATCTATGTTCCGCAAGAAATAGCGAAGGATTTGATGGCCATTTCTGAATCATTCAATATTAAAGCCCAAATCATTGGTCGTTGTGAAAAAGCCAATGGAAAATCACTGACTATTCAGTCAGAGTTTGGGACTTTTGAGTATTAGCTTATTACAAATCATTATAGAATCCCTATTTGCTGAAATCTTTCAGCATCTCTTTTATCATATATATAAACCAATCGCAAAAAATTGTATTTTTGCAATCCAAAAACAGTATCAATGTTAGATAAATTAAAAGCCATAAAAGAACGCTGGATAAGCATTGGAAAAGAAATGAATGAGCCGTCAGCAATGTCGGACATGAAAAAATATATCAAGCTTAATAAGGATTATAAAGAATTGGAGTCCATCGTTAAGGAATATGAAATATATAAAAACGTTCTCGATAATATAACTTCAACCAAAGAAATTATAAAAACCGAGAAGGATGAAGAATTCCGTTCCATGGCAAAAGAGGAATTAAATGAGCTCATAGAAAAGCGCGACAAAATGGAAGATGATATTCGTATCATGCTCATTCCTGCGGATCCTGAGGACGGGAAAAATGCCATCGTTGAAATTCGTGCCGGAGCCGGTGGAGATGAAGCGAGTATTTTTGCTGGTGACTTATACCGCATGTATCTTAAGTTTTTTGAAAACAAAGGCTGGAAAGTAGAGATTGTTGATGAGATGGAAGGTACTGTTGGGGGCTATAAAGAGGTAATCATTAATGTAAGCGGTAACAATGTTTACGGACAAATGAAATATGAATCTGGAGTTCATCGCGTTCAAAGAGTTCCTAAGACCGAAACTCAAGGACGTGTTCATACTTCAGCAGCATCCGTAGTAGTGCTTCCCGAAGCCGAAGAATTTGATGTAGATCTAAAAGATGCGGACATTAAAAAAGACACCTATTGTAGTTCTGGGCCTGGTGGACAATCGGTAAACACAACTTATTCGGCTGTACGTTTAACACATATTCCAACAGGAATCGTTGCTACTTGTCAGGATCAAAAATCGCAGATCAAAAACCTCGCGAAAGCAATGGTTGTTTTACGTTCACGTATTTATGAAGTCGAATACAAAAAGTATCTCGACGAAGTTACGTCCAAACGTAAAACCATGGTTTCAACAGGTGATCGCTCTGCTAAAATCAGAACATACAACTGGCCACAGGGACGCGTTACAGATCATCGTATTGGACTCAATTTATATAATTTACCCAATATTGTCGACGGAGATATTCAAGAATTTATTGACCAATTGCAATTAGCTGAAAACGCCGAACGTCTCAAGGCTGACATCGATTAAATTTATGTTGTATGAGTAGAGTAAAAATTAACAATAATCGTCTTGCTTATATTGAAGGCTGGCTCTCCATTATTGTGAATACATTACTTTTCATTCTTAAATACTGGGCAGGAATTGTAACTGGATCAGTCGCTATTATTGCTGATGCCTGGCATACCCTTTCTGATTCAGTGACCTCGATCATTGTAATCGTAGGCATCAAAGCTTCAAACAAACCCCCGGATAAAGCTCATCCATTTGGTCATGGACGAGCAGAGATCATTGGATCGGTAATCATTGGAGTTTTGCTTGCAGTCATTGCTTTTAATTTCATCCTCGAATCAATCGATCGATTAAAAGGCGGAGAAGAGACCCTATTTGGCACACTGGCCATAGTGGTAACCATCATTTCTATTTTGATGAAAGAAGGCATGGCTCAGTTTGCTTTTTGGTCGGCACGAGAAACAAATTCAAAATCCTTGAAAGCCGATGGCTGGCATCATCGTTCAGATGCCCTTTCATCAGTGGTCGTTTTAATTGGCATTTTCCTAAGCCCCTATTTCTGGTGGATGGATGGTGTGATGGGAATCATTATCGCTTTCTTACTATTCTATGCAACCTTTGAAATTCTGAGAGACGCTATTAATACTTTATTAGGTCAAGACGCAGACGAAGGATTGATAAGCAGTATCAATAAGATCTCGGCTCAATGCTATGCTGGTGATCTCAACACCCATCATTTTCATTTGCATCATTATGGCAACCATCAGGAACTTACATTTCACATTAATTTAGAGGGGAAAATGAGTTTGGATGAATCGCATGAAATTGCGTCCAGAATTGAACAAAAAATTAAAGAAGAATTAAATATAACAGCCACCATTCACATGGAACCTAAAGGCTAAAAAAAAGAAATTATGACAAGAGAATCATTGTTCGAATTGATCAAAAATAAAAAATCATTTTTATGTGTCGGACTGGATTCTGACATCACTAAAATCCCAAAACATTTATTGGATGCTGACGATCCTGTTTTTGAATTTAACAAAGCGATCATTGATGCAACACTCGATTATACGGTGGCCTATAAGCCCAATTTGGCTTTTTACGAAAGTCGTGGTTCAGAAGGTATTCGTAGTTTAGAGAAGACCATTACTTATTTATCAAACTTTAGTGATCAGGTGTTTACAATTGCAGATGCCAAACGTGGAGACATTGGAAACACCTCAGCTCAATATGCCAAAACCTTTTTGGAATGCTATGGTTTTGATTCGATCACTGTGGCTCCCTATATGGGCGAAGACTCTGTGAGTCCATTCCTATCCATAGAAAACAAATGGGTTATTTTGCTAGCACTAACGTCAAATAAAGGAGCTTTTGATTTTCAATTAATTGAGAATAAGGACACAGGAAAACGCTTATTCGAGGAAGTGCTAGAAACTTCACAAAAGTGGGGAAATGCTGATAATATGATGTATGTGGTAGGTGCCACGAAAGCAGAAATGTTAGAAGGCATCCGAAAAATTGTTCCTGAACATTTTTTATTGGTTCCCGGTGTAGGCGCTCAAGGCGGAAGTTTACAAGAGGTTGCAAAATACGGTTTAAATAACCAATGTGGATTACTCGTCAATTCATCTCGAGGAATTATCTTTAAATCTGCAGATAAAGATTTTGCTGAAGTAGCTCAAGCTGAAGCTAAGAAATTGCAAGAAGAGATGGCTGAGATTTTGGATTCAAATAATTTATTATAAAACTAGTTTTTTTAACCCATAACTTAAGTTGTGGGTTAAAAAAATCTAAATTCTCTCCAACTTTTCCGTATCTATTCTACGATCACTGTCAATATTCCCAATATTTACATTTTTATTAGTTGTAAATATCATTAGTTCTGCTTCTTTTTCTGCAAATGGTCGATGAACAACCCCTTAGGAACAAGTCATGGGCTAAAAATTCTTTCTTACCATTTTAAAGGCTATTCAATATCAAGCACCAATATATTTGAAAAAATTTTTGTTGGCGGAGTTACAGTATTATTATCATCAATAGAAATGTGCAATTGGAATTTGAAATTACCTGTTCCAAACAACTCATAGAAATTGGGAGTATCAGGCTGTATTTGTGAAGAAATTGATGAAATCCATCCGATATCAGTAAAATCTACAGACTGACTAAACGTACTGTTTTTTGCTAATTCAAAGGTTTTACTAGTTCTACCCCAAGACGTTTTTTCCCACCAAAGAAGAGAATAATAATCTCCCCAATACTGCTCTAATTCATAATTAGGTCTATTGTAAACAAGTTCTAAAGCAATGTAGGCTTTGGCATCAATATCTGTTTCCGAAGTATTTTCAATGCTATAATGAATAATAAAATCATCACCAGTAGTCAAAGAAACATCATCCATTGAAATAGTACAGACTAATCCATACTCATTCGCTGCATTAATACCCCCAACTTTCAAAGATCCAAATAGGCTATCATTATCAGTCAGTGGAGTTTCTTCTTTGGAACAAGCACTTAACATGGCAATAACAATCATCATTGACATGACATTTTTCATTACAATTTTCATAGGAACCAATTTTAATTATTTAAAAATTTGAGATTCACAATTCGTTAAAACAACTAATAACTTAGATGAAAAAATCAAATAAATGGTTGCGCCTATTATAAAAAAACTTAGTTAAAAAGGCCGTTATCATTTTCAAATACGATCCAGATCTTCTGTATTTAGCGTGCGATCACTTTTAATATTTCCGGTATTTACATTTTTATTAGTTGTAAATATCATGAGTTCTGCTTCTTTTTCTGCAAATGGTCGGTGAACAATCCCCTTAGGAACAACAAAGAATTCATTCTCTTTAAGCCTTTCAGAGTGAGTCTCAAAATCGAGTCTTATATTCCCTTTTACAACAAAAAAGACTTCGTCTTCATCCTCATGCTTATGGAATGGAAAGTCTCCTAGAACCTTCACCAAACGAATTTGTTGTCCATTGGGTTCAGCCACTACTCGTGGGTTCCAATGATCATTGATCAGTTTTAATTTTTCGTGAATATTTATCACTTTCATCATAAATTGGTCTTAAATAAAAAAAGCGACCCTTTCGAATCGCTTTAAACTTTATAAATCAAATGTATAATTCCATCCGTGTTTATCTTCAATTTCAGCTTCCTGAATTGCTTTCAAGGTTTTGTAAAGTTTGGTTGAGACAGGTCCTGCTTCGTCCATACTTCCGTAAGTGATCTTTCGGTCAGTATCACGATCGTGGATCATTCCAATAGGCGAAATAATCGCAGCTGTACCACAAGCTCCCGCTTCCTCAAAAGTTTCTAGTTCAGAAACAGCCACCGGACGACGTTCTACATTCAAACCTAAATCTTTGGCAATTTGCTCAAGACTCATATTGGTGATCGAAGGTAAAATGGTTTTTGATTTTGGCGTGATATACGAATTGCCTTTAATTCCGAAGAAATTAGCAGGCCCAGCTTCGTCAATATATTTATGTTCAATCGCATCGGTGAAAAGAACAGAAGAATAACCATCCGCTTTTGCACGAGCTGCAGGACGTAAACTAGCCGCATAATTACCACCTACTTTGATATTACCCGTTCCTTGAGGAGCGGTACGGTCGTAATCAGAAACCAATTGAATCTTCACTGGTTTAAAGCCTTCCTTAAAATAGGGACCAACTGGACCACAGAAAACCATAAACATATACTCATCAGCTGGTTTTACACCTACTTCAGCTCCCGAACCAAACAAAAGAGGACGCAAATATAATGCGGCACCCGTTCCATAAGGAGGGATAAATTTTTCGTTTAATTCAACAACTTTTGTGATTGCTTGAAAGAATAGATCATCAGGCACAGGAGCCATCATGATTCCATCAGCAGAAGTACGCATACGTTTCGCATTTTCTTCCCAACGGAACATACGTACTTTTCCATCTTTCCCTCTGAAAACTTTCATGCCTTCAAAAGCTTCTTGTCCATAATGTAATCCTGTACAGGCCATATGAACATTGATGTATTCCGAAGAAGAAATTTCTAATTCTCCCCATTTTCCATCTCGGTAGTAACAACGCACATTATAATCGGTTTTATAATAACCAAATGGCAAGCTACCCCAGTTAATATTTTCCATAGATTGTAAATTTTTATATTTTATATTTTTAATTAGTCTTGCGATAAAGATAGCAAAAAAATCGATATTATCGATTTAGAATCCATATAAAAACGTCAAATGAAATGGATTGGAGGTCTTAATTTTTCTATGCTTTCGCGAAAAAATAAACCAAGATAAGGATGATGATTAAGGCAGGGATCATATTCAGAATACGCAATTTTTTTATCTCAAGAATATTAATGCCTAAACCAATCAATAGTACACCTCCAACGGCAGAGATTTCGCGGACGATATTCTCCGAAAAGAAGCTCCCCAAAGAACCTGCAAACAAGGTCAATGCTCCTTGATAGATCAAGAGTGGGATGGCTGAGAAACCAACTCCAATACCCATGGCTGAAGCTAAGGCAATCGAAGAACATCCATCCATCAAGGATTTCATCAAGAGTAAATCAATATTCCCATTCAGGCCTTCTTCGATGGCTCCTAAAATGGTCAAGGAACCCATACAATAAAGCAAAAAGGCAGTGATCAATCCATCCGAAAACTTATCATTTTTGAACTTCATTTTAGTCTTTAGCCTCGCACTGAATTTCTCCAGCAATGTCTCCAAGCCTATTAACTCTCCAATAATAGAACCCACCACCAAACTGCCAATCACCAATAAAAATTCTTGCATCTCCAAAGCCATCTTAACACCCAAAAGGATGGTAAATAAGCCCAACGCCTGAAACAAAATAGTGATTAGTTTCTGTGGAAGTTTTGTTTTGATCATCAGTCCAATGGCTGTTCCTAAAACAATGGCTCCAGCATTAATGAGTGTTCCGATCATAGTATTATCTATTGATTAATTTTTCAAGATAATGAAAATCGATGCCATATTGTTTTTTTAGCCCATCAATTTTTGTTTGGACTTTTTCCTTATCAATGTCTTTCGTTGATTTAACAGCGGCTATCATCAGGTTTTTACCCGTATGCTCGCTACTAATAAATTCAAAGACCTTGCTTTCGTATCCGTGTAATTCAAGAATTAACGCACGAATAGTGTCCGTAATCATCTCTGCCTGACGTTCAAGTAAAATGCCGTATTTCAAAATTGGATTTACATCAGCATCGGCTGTAATCTGTCCACGGATTTGTTTGTGACAACAAGGCGCACACACAATGAGTGAAGCATTTGCGCGAATCCCTTTAAATATGGCATCATCAGTCGCTGTATCACAAGCATGTAAAGCGATCAACACATCTGTTTTCTGGAGATCAAAATCAACGATATTGCCCTCTATAAAGCTTAGGTCTTTAAATTTGGATTCTGCAGAAACCTGATTGCAAAAATCAACCAGTTCCTTCCGCATTTCTACGCCCAAAACGTCTACATTCCGCTTTTTAGTATTCTTCAGATAATCATATAAAGCAAAGGTCAGATAGCCTTTCCCGGCTCCCATATCCACGATTGACAATTGTTCTTTTCCTTTGATCTGATCGATCAGGGAATCGGTGATCTCAATATATTTATTGATCTGTTTAAATTTATCATTTTTAGAAGGGCGCACCTTCCCTTTTTCATCAACAATATCCAAACGATGTAAATACAATGATTGCGCATCTACCCAGGTTTTTTTCTGATGATCATGCACTTGCATTTCGGCTTTGGTAAAATGTGGGGGCGAAGATCTAACAAAACCATTCCCTTTTTTATTGATGCTCAACTCAAAGTCTTCCTCAATGGTGAACAAATGCATTTTCATAAAATGAGAACCCAAGAGCTCATTGATCTTTGCTATCGCCTCCTCAATGTCGTAATTTTTAACTTCATCTTTGGTTTGATAACGGTAGGTAAACGAAAGAACCGTTTGCTTTTTTATCGCAATAGGACGGATATAAATATTTTTTAAATCGGCACTTTTGCTACGTGGCTTAGCCAAGGTAACTTTCACTAAAATCCCACTTTCAAATGACTCCTCTATCTGTGCTATAAAATCTGTGATGATCTCGCTCATAAATCCTCCTTTATTATTAGAAGGCAAAATTACGCTTTTAGGATGACATGAGGGTCTTTTCATCTATGATTAGTTCGACCCTACATATTTAATTTTTTTTATCAATATCATTTCGAACGATCCCGATTTATCGAGAGAGGAGAATTGAAAATCAGCGAAGCTAAATCTCCTTTTCCATCTTATGAGATTTCTCAGTCGCTTAGCTCCTTCGAAATGACAAGCCTATTTGACTATTTCTTCACCTCTATCCGCTATTGCAAATTTTCGCCACCTTTACTAAGGGAAAGAATAAGAGGTGGTATGAATGAAAATTGTCAGCCATTTTGTCACTTCTGAGTGGATGGCATTCTCTTTGATAACCCTAATTATTATTCTAATAAATTAAAGGAAAAATGCAAAAAGGTAAAATTAATGTACAGACGGAAAACATCTTTCCAATCATCAAAAAATTCTTATATTCTGATCACGAAATCTTTCTACGAGAGATTATATCCAATGCAGTGGATGCCACTCAAAAACTGAAAACCCTTTCATCTATCGGAAAAATGAAGGATGAGTTAGGCGATTTAACCATACAGGTTATCTTAGATAAAAAAGCCAAAACCCTGACCATCAAAGATCGCGGTATTGGGATGACTGCTGAAGAGATCAATAAATATATTAACGAGATCGCGCTTTCAAGTGCCGAGGAATTTGTCAAGAAATTTAAAACCAAGAGTGAAGCTGAACGCAACGCTATCATTGGCCATTTTGGGTTGGGATTTTATTCTTCCTTTATGGTTTCCGAAAAAGTGGAATTGATCACCAAGACCTTTAAAAAAGGGGGTGCCACTAAAGCCATGAAATGGGAATGCGATGGCAGTCCTAATTACACCTTGAGTGAAAGTGATAAAACTGATCGCGGAACAGAGATCATCATGTACATTGATGAAGAATCCAAAGAATTTTTGGAAGAACACCGCATACTTTCATTGCTAAAAAAATACAGTAAATTCTTGCCTGTTCCTATCCAATTCGGAATGGAAAAAACAAGCGAGAAAGTTGAAGGCGAAAAAGACAAAGATGGTAAGGATAAGTATATCGATGTTGAGAAGCCACGCATCATCAACAATACCGATCCATTGTGGAAAAAGAAACCTGCCGATTGTACAGATGAGCAGTATAAAGAATTCTATCGTGAATTATATCCGATGACCTTCGACGATCCTTTATTCCACATTCATTTGAATGTTGATTATCCATTCAATTTGACGGGTATCTTGTATTTCCCCAAAGTGAAGAAAAATTTGGAAGTACAAAAAGACAAGATCCAATTATACAGCAATCAGGTTTTTGTGACCGATTCTGTGGAAGGTATTGTTCCTGAATTTTTAACCTTATTACACGGAGTTATTGATTCTCCCGACATTCCATTGAACGTAAGTCGTTCGTATTTACAAAGCGATTCGAATGTGAAGAAGATTTCCAGTTATATCATGCGTAAGGTCGCGGATAAACTCGAAGAATTATTCAAAAAAGATCGCAAAAGTTTTGAAGAAAAATGGGATGATATCAAAGTATTCATTCAATACGGAATGATTTCAGAACCTAAATTCTATGAGAGAGCTGAGAAATTCAATCTATTCAAAAATGTGGATGGTACATATTTCACTCCCGAAGAATACAAAAAGCAGATCGAAGAAACACAGAAAGACAAAGACGACACTTTGGTGTATATCTATACCAACGATAAAGTTGATCAGCATGCCTTCATTCAAACAGCGAAAGAAAGAGGCTATGATGTGCTACTGATGGACGGCATTTTGGATAATCATTTCATCAATGCGATTGAACAAAAAATGGAAAAAGCCTCCTTTAAAAGAGTGGATTCCGACACCATCGAAAATTTGATCAAAAAGGAAGATGATCAACCCTCAAAATTGGATGACAAACAAAAAGAAGCCTTGAAAGCATCCATTGAGCGTACTATCGATACCAAAACCTATAATCTTTCGTTCGAGAATTTAAGCGAAACCGATCTGCCCTTTACCATCATTCGTCCGGAGTTTATGCGCCGCATGAAAGATATGCAACAAATGGGTGGCGGTGGAATGTTCATGGGTGATATGCCCGATATGTACAATTTAGTAGCCAATGCGAACAATAGTATTTTCACTCAAATTCTGGATGAAAAAGATGAAGCCGTTCAGGACAATTTAGTGAAACAAATTTATGACTTGGCTCTTCTATCGCAAAACCTTTTAAAAGGCGAAGCACTTACAAACTTCATCAAACGAAGTGTAGATATTATAAAATAATTTTTTCAACAGCGGCAATAAATCGCTATTGTCGCTGTTTATTATAAACAAGGATCGTCCGTTTAAAATTGTATATTCGGTGGTCGTAAAAAAAAGCACATGAAAGACATCAAAAAATCCTGGATCATTATGGCTGCTATAGCCATTTTTGCCATTATTATTTATAGCAATGTAAAAGGGACCTATAACACTATTGTTACTTTTGAAGAGAACATTAGTGGAAAATGGGCACAAGTCACCACCGATTATCAACGTCGATTGGATCTTATTCCGAATCTTGTAAGCACAGTCAAAGGCTATGCTGATTTCGAAAAAGAAACCTTGACAGCCGTTATCGAAGCGCGTGCAAAAGCGACTTCCGTAAATATTTCTGCCGATAATTTAAATCCAGCCATGTTTCAACAATTCCAAGAAGCACAGCAAGGATTATCGTCTTCCTTAAGTAAATTATTAGTGACCGTTGAACGTTATCCTGAACTCAAGGCCAATCAAAGCTTTTTAGAATTACAAGCCCAATTGGAAGGCACCGAAAATCGCATTGCGAATTCGCGTCGTAAGTTCAACGAATCAACTCAATTATTCAATACCTATATCAAAACATTTCCACGAAATATTTACGCCTCTATATTCGGATTTGAGAAAAAGATTTATTTCGAAGCAGAAGCTGGCGCAGAAAAAGCACCTGAAGTTAAATTCTAGTGCCTGTGCATGAATAGAATTATGAACGAAAACTTAAATCATGTTTAAAAAATCAGCAAAGCGATTTTTCACGAAAGAACAAAAAACAGAGATCATACATGCGATCATGAATGCAGAGTTGGATACTT
>JBFFMB010000012.1:0-11914 GCA_041554455.1 Bacteroidales bacterium | reverse complement strand
ATTTCATATTATCAACATAATCTTGATAATTTTTAATTTTATGCATATTATCAAGTAATTCTTTCACTGGTCTTACAATATCCATGGTAGTCCAACGGATAAAAATCAAAATGTAAATCAATGAAGTAAATATTCCAGTGAATATTCCGATAAACATTAGCAAGCTATCAACTGCATTCACGAAAAAGAGCTGTTTGTAGTCTTCAGTGTCAATATTTCCCCAATAATTAAAGTACTTCCCAAATAAAAGTTGGACTTGATCAGCAGAAAGTTCTTCTATTCCTGTATCCCTAATTTTAGTAGCACTCAGAAATAAATAAAATAGCACAATAATAAGCGGAAGTAAGGTTGTCATCCCACTCGACACCCACATTCTATTTTTGATCTTTCCAATTTTTACATCAAACACTCTTCGTTTGAGTTCATCTTCCGTAAAAACATATTCGAGGTATTTTAGTTGAACTCGGTGTCTTTGCCAATAATAAACAAAAACAACAGTAAGGATGGTTGCTAAAATCGAAATAAAGAAGAATTGTAAATATAAGCGTGAGGTAATTTCATCAAATCCTTTAAAAAATATCAGCATATATAGCATGTATCCAATGGATATCGCATACGATAGTAATAAAATTAAGCTATTAATTGCAGGTGTTTTTGTAAGGTATTTTTTGCAATATCTGAAAAGCTTTTCGGGGATTGGCTTATTCCTTCTTTTCTTTTTGAAAAATATTTTGAAAGGAAGGTTAAATGCAAACCCAATTAAAAAACTAAGTAAGAGCAATCTTAATAGCGTATCAATTGTGCTCCAAATTCTATTTTCAGATGTGATTTCATTTCCAGATGCTTCATGTTCAACTGCTGTTGGAGCAATGCCTAAAGAGTCTACTGTTCCTGCTAATTGATCAATGTTTGGAGATGTTTGTTGATTTGTACTGTCTTGTATAATTGTGGTAATAAACGCTGTAGTATCAGAAGTAGTGGGATCAACTTCTAGATTTTGTTCAGAGCTTGCAGCTGAATTATTATCAGAATGTATGAGACCTAGGTCGGGCAAATATTTTACAAAAAGAATCCCAACTATGGGCATTACCAAAAAAAAGTAAAGGAGAGTGGATATTAAGTATATCCTAAATCCATAATATTTGGGAATGTATTTTAGTTTTCGCCCCGTAAAGAAGTTTAGTAAACGCCCCATAAGTTTTTTTAGTGAACGTAAAGATAAAGTTTATTTTAAAAGTGATTCTAAATAAAGTAAAAAATTACACTTCTGTTCTTTGAATTTTGGCAAATTGAATTACCTCATTAAAAACCCGCATAAAATTACCACCCCATATTTTGATAATATCTTCTTCAGAATAACCTCTTTTAACTAATTCGTAAGTAATATTACCCATTTCGCTAATGTCAAAACAGTCTTTAACGCCACCGCCGCCATCAAAATCAGTTCCAATCCCAACATGATCGATCCCTATTAATTGAACGATGTGATCAATATGATCAACAACATCGGAAACATCGGCTAAAACTGCAGGATGCGTTTTGTCAATAGCATACCATTCTTTGCGAATTTCAGCTCTTTCTTCATTCGTAGATTCATTGGTTAAATTCTCAAATTTTCTACGTACAATATTTTTTAAACTATCTCTTATTGGTTGAGTTGGAGGTGTTTTTACATAGGCACTTAGAATGCACATTTGAATTACGCCACCATTTTTTTTCAATTTTAAAAGTAAGTCATCGGAGAGGTTTCGTGGGTTGTCGCAAATAGCTTTTGCACACGAATGAGATGCAATAATTGGTGCTTTGGATAGTTCCATAACATCTAAAAAACTTTTATCAGAAATGTGTGAAACATCTATCAACATTCCGATCCTATTCATTTCGCTTACTACTAATTTTCCAAAATCAGATAAGCCATTATGTTCTAAAGTGTCAGTTGATGAATCACAAATGTCATTATTTCGGGTATGACAAAGCGTAATATAACGGGCTCCCTTATTGTAGTTTTCTTCAACTAGAGAAAGATCATTTCCTAAAGGATAACCGTTTTCGATCCCAATAAAAAAGGCTCTTTTTCCTTCTTTTTCGAGCTCATAAGCATCCTCTGGATTTAAGGCAATCCCTGCTTTGTTATTATTTGCCTCAACTACATTGTAAATATTGGCAATGATTTCTGAATTTTTATTTTTTGCGCTAAGATTGCCTTGCTCATCTCTTTTTCCTTGTCCGATAAATGAGGCTAAAAAGACAACATCTTGCCCACCTTCTTCCATCCGAGGAATGTCAATTTTACTTCTATTTAAAGCTTTGTTGTTTTTGCCGAAATCAAATCCTTCATCATCAAACCACATCGGTGTGTCGGTATGCGAGTCTACTGTCAGAGCCTTTTGGTGTATTCGGTTAGCTTCTTTTCGGATATTAGAATTTGAGATTGTATTGCATGATTGTAAAATAAATGCAATGAATACAGTCAATAGTAATCTTTTCATATTAGTTGTATAGTTGTATGAATTCGTAAGTGTTTCCAGTCCAATCTAAATATTTTGTAAAATCGTTAAACGTGATTACTAAAGTAGCAGTATTATCATTCGGGTGGAAACTGATTCGTCCTGAATTTTTAAGGTTTTCGTCGATAAAAAGATGTACGTGATTTTCTCGATCATTGATCAATCCAAAGGGTGATACACTGCCTGCTTTAAGCCCTAAGTATTTATCTAATCTTTTGTCAGAAGCAAAACTGATTTTTCCTTGTTTAAGACGCTGTTCAAGATCTTTAATGTCGAGGGTTCTTCGGTAATCAAGTAACACAAGATAATGTCTGTTTCCTTTATGATTTCGAAAAAATAAGTTTTTGCAATGAGCAGAGTCTAAATCAGTCCAGTATTTTGAGGCTTCTTCAACGGTAGGAACCGGTGGGTGATTTGTTAGCTGGTACTGGATGTTTAATTCATCTAAAAGATTAAATACTTTTTCTTTTCTATCCATAACATAAATCAATCTAGTTTTTTTGATAAAAATTGCCCTGTATAGGATTTTTTGCAATGTATTAATTCCTCAGGAAGTCCTTCAAAAACAATATTTCCTCCTTTATCTCCGCCTTCAGGTCCAAGATCAATGAGCCAATCAGCAGATTTTATTACTTCTGCATTATGTTCAATAACGAGTATGGTATGTCCATTCTTTATGAGTGCAGAAAAGGCATCCAGTAATTTTGAGATATCGTGAAAGTGTAAGCCAGTAGTCGGTTCGTCAAAAATGAAAAGGGTAGGAGTGTTGGTATTTCCCTTTGATAAGAAAAAGGCCAGTTTAATCCGTTGGGCTTCTCCACCGCTCATCGTTGAAGATGATTGTCCCAGACCAAGATAGCCTAGTCCAACATCTTGAAGTGGTTTAAGTTTTGAGATGATACGTTGCTCAGCAGCATTCATTTTTTCACCTTCGCTAAAAAATTGAATGGCTTGATTGATCGTCATTTTCAAAATATCAGCAATGTTTTTATCTCTGTATTTTATATCGAGTACTTCATCTTTGAAACGACTTCCATTGCATGATTCGCAAGTGAGTTGAATATCGGCCATAAATTGCATCTCGATGTTAACCGTTCCATCTCCTTCACAAACATCGCATCTGCCACCAGCAATGTTAAATGAAAAATAACCGGGTTTATATCCTCTTATTTGTGAAAGTTGTTGATCGGCAAAAAGCGATCTGATTTCATCGTAGGCTTTCACATAGGTAGCTGGATTAGATCTTGAGGATCGTCCAATTGGATTCTGGTCAATAAATTCAACCTCTGCAATACGGTTTACATCTCCTGAAATTTGTTTGTATTTTCCAGATTTTCCGCTAAACCCACCAAATTGTTTTTTAAGCGCCGGATATAAAACGGTTTTGACCAATGATGATTTTCCTGATCCACTAACACCGGTTATGACCGTCATTATATTTAAAGGAATTTTTACGTCAATATTTTTAAGGTTGTTTTCTTGGGCTCCTTCGATCTGAATGAAATCGTTCCATTTTCTTCTAACGGAAGGGATCTCTATTTTTTTTATTCCATTAATGTATTGAGCGGTTAAAGATGTTTCGTTCTTCAAAAGTTTTTGAAAATCGCCTTGGAAGATTAATTCCCCACCATGAATTCCCGCCATAGGACCGATGTCAATAATTTGATCAGCAGCTTCTATGATGTCTTCTTCATGCTCAACAACGATGACTGTGTTTCCCAGATTTCTCAATTTCATTAAAACGCTTACTAATTGTTTGGTGTCGCGCGGGTGGAGACCAATACTAGGTTCATCCAGAATATACATTGATCCAACCAAACTACTTCCAAGTGAGGTTGCAAGATTTATTCGTTGTGATTCGCCACCTGAAAGAGTGTTTGATTTTCGATTGAGATTCAGATATCCTAAGCCAACATCACTCAAAAACTGCAATCGATTTGTAATTTCTAGCAACAATCGTTTTGAAACATTTCTGTCTTGCTCATCCAATTTTATATTCTTGAAGAATTCGAGCAATTGATTAATGGGTAGCAAAACCAATTCAGAAATGGACTTCTTGCTAACTTTTACATAATTTGCATCCTTTCTTAAACGGGTTCCTTTACATTCAGGGCAATTCGTTTTTCCTCTATATCTGGATAGCATAACACGATATTGAACTTTATAGGTTTGCTCTTCAACGTGTTTAAAAAATGCATTTATTCCTTCAAAGTACTCATTGCCAGTCCAGACTAATTCTTTTTGTGCTTCACTTAATTCGTAGTATGGAGCGTGAATGGGAAAATCAAATTTATAAGAATTTAAAACGAAACTCTCTTTCCATTCTCCCATTTTATCCCCTTTCCAACATGCAATGGCTCCATCATAAATCGAAAGGGCTTTGTTTGGAATGACTAATTCAGGGTCAATTCCAATAATGCTTCCAAATCCTTCACATGATTTACATGCTCCAAAAGGATTATTGAAAGTGAAAAAATTGACACTCGGTTCTTCAAATTGTATGCCGTCTAATTCAAATTTATTTGAAAACTGACTGATTTTAACTTTTGAATCTAATTCATAATGAACATAGCAATTGCCCTGACCTTCATAAAAAGCAGTTTGAACAGAGTCTGAGATTCGGCTGTTTAAATCGAAATCATCTGTTTTAATGATTAAACGATCGATTAAGATAAGTAAGTCAGCAGCTTGGTATTGCTTTTCTTTAGATGCAAGAACTTCATCTATCCGAATGATGTTGTTTTCAAATAGCAAACGGCTAAAACCTTGTTGCTGAAGTACGTTTAATTGATCCATTAATTCCCGTCCATTATTTAGTATGATTGGGGCAACAATTTGCACTTTGCTTCCTTCAGCAAGATTCAGGATAAAATCGGCTACATCAGAAACTTTATGGCGTTTTACCCTTTTATTTGATGTGGGCGAATAAGTCTTCCCAATCCGTGCGAAAAGCAATTTAAGATATTCATAAATTTCTGTTGATGTGCCAACTGTTGAACGAGGGTTTCTTGTATTTACTTTTTGTTCGATAGCAATGGCTGGGGAAATTCCTTTGATATAATCAACTTCTGGTTTGCTCATTCTTCCAAGAAATTGGCGAGCATAGGAACTCAGGCTTTCTACATATCTTCGTTGACCTTCGGCATAAAGAGTGTCGAAAGCTAAGCTTGATTTTCCTGAACCTGAAAGACCTGTTATAACTACAAATTTGTTGCGTGGGATCGCTACACTAAGGTTCTTTAAATTGTGAACCCTTGCATTCTTTATGATGATATAATCTTTGCTGCTTAATTTATCAAAATCCATTTGCTTGTTATGATAAGTGAGATTTAATTATTGCAAAATTATCAATATTATTTGCATATTTGATCAAATATTATATATTTGCATGTGCTAAAGTAGTCCATAAGCCGCTTTAGTATTATATTCTAGGTAATTATTTATTAAACTAACCAAAAATAGGAGGGACACTATCGACAAAATTCTACGCTGATTTTAAAATTGAATGGTATGAATAAACGCATAAAAATTGATGCGGCTTACGACAGAGAATTAGTTAGTAGATATTTGAATGGTGATCAGCTTAGCCTGGAACATCTCATAAATCGTCATAAAAACAAAGTGTTTGCATATATTGTTATGCTTGTAAAAGATAAGCAATTGGCCGATGATTTATTTCAAGATACTTTTATTAAAGTCATAAATACGATGAATGCCGGCTCCTATAAGGAGGAAGGTAAATTTATTCATTGGGTTATGCGGATTGCTCATAATTTGGTTATCGATCATTTTCGTCGGGCTAAAAGAATTCCTGTTATGGATAATAGGAATGAAGACTTTGATATTTTCGATACGATTTATGAAACGACTCCTTCGATCGAAGATCAGATTGTGATGAATCAGATTTATGCAGATGTCCGAAAATTGGTTGAGCATTTACCCTTTGAACAAAAAGAAGTATTGCAATTGCGTTATTATAAAGGAATGAGTTTTAAAGATATTGCTGAGCTTACTGACGTGAGTATTAATACGGCATTGGGAAGAATGCGTTATGCTCTGATTAATCTTCGAAAATTAGTTGAAGAGCATAGTTTAATTCTCACAAAATAAATTTATTGTTTTGAATAATAATATATTGACTTTTTGCGTTAACAATCTATAAATCGAATAGAAACCAAAACAATATATATGAGGAAACTCTCTACTCTTTATCAAAACATATTGCTAAGCTCTGATCACCCACAATGCCTGAAACAATTTCTAGATAGTGAATTGAGGATGGTTGAATTAATTAAAGGTGGGCCAGATGAGATGGCAATAAAATCGATTTTAGGCTACGCAAAAGCATTATCTATACATAAAACTGAAAATATTGGTATCGTTAATGTTATTTTAAATTAGTTAGTTTTTTAGCTATTTTTAAGTCCCGATAAATGATTTTATCGGGACTTTTTCTTTGTTTTGGTATTATATCTTATAAAGCATTATGACAAAAAAAGAACGTTTTGAAAATATAATTGATTATTTTTCTACTCATCAGCCTATTGCTGAAACTGAGTTAGACTACTCAAGTCCTTATGAATTATTGGTTTCAGTGATTTTATCTGCTCAATGTACGGACAAAAGAGTGAATGTAATAACGCCTCCTTTTTTTAAAAAATTCCCAAATGCAGAGACACTTCAACATGCAAGTGTTGAAGATGTATTTGCGTTGATTCGTACATGTTCATATCCTAATAATAAATCAAAACATTTGATTGGGATGGCGAAAACTCTCATCCAAGAATTTGATGGTATCGTACCTGATGATGTTACTGAATTACAAAAATTGCCGGGTGTAGGACGGAAAACAGCCAATGTAATTGCTTCAGTTGTTTATGATAAACCAGCGATGGCTGTCGATACACACGTTTTTAGAGTTTCTGCTCGATTGGGATTGACAACGAATGCGAAAAATCCATTGCAAACTGAAATGCAATTGATAAAATACATCCCTGAAGATAAAATTTCCATTGCCCATCATTGGTTAATACTTCATGGGAGATATATTTGTGTAGCTCGAAAACCAAAATGTGATGAATGTAGATTGACAGGCTTCTGTAAGTATTATGAGAAGAAAAACCTTTAATTTGTTGATAAATGCTTTTCTCAATTTCTAATTAAGCGGTCAATTATAAATATATTTGTAATAAGAATAAATACTAGAAATATGCTGAAAATTGGAGATCTAGCCCCAGAATTTGAGGCGATTATACAAGACGGTACTAAAATTAAACTATCTGATTATCAAGGCAAGAAAATAGTTTTGTATTTTTATCCTAAGGATAATACCCCCGGTTGTACGGCAGAGTCCTGTAATTTGCGAGATAACTATCAATTGATGCTAGAAAATGGGTATGTAGTTATAGGAGTAAGTGCTGATTCTGTGAAATCTCATCAGAAATTCATTGAAAAATATAACTTACCATTTCCATTAATCGCTGACACTGAAAAGGAGATCATTAATGCATTTGGGGTTTGGGGACCAAAAAATTTTATGGGTCGTGAATATGAAGGACTATTGCGATCTACTTTTGTGATATCTGAGAATGGTGTCATTGAGGACGTGATTACGAAAGTTCAAACCAAAGCTCATGCAGAGCAAATATTAAAATAAAGTTAAACTAAAATCAAAATATAATGAGTAAAGAAGAAAACTCAATTGATAAATTGAAACAAGACAAACTCAAAGCATTAGAAATTACCTTAGGAAATATTGAAAAATCCTATGGTAAAGGAGCTGTTATGAAGCTTGGTGATAATGCTATTGATAATATTGAATCCATTTCTACGGGTTCTATTGGATTGGACGCTGCTCTTGGAATTGGTGGTTTGCCAAAAGGTAGAGTTATTGAAATATATGGACCTGAATCCTCTGGTAAAACAACCTTGGCCATTCATGCAATTGCAGAAGCACAAAAAAAAGGAGGTATCGCTGCTTTTATTGATGCAGAGCATGCATTTGATCGATTTTATGCTAAAAAATTAGGTGTCGACATTGAAAATTTACTGGTTTCTCAGCCAGATAATGGTGAGCAGGCATTAGAAATTACAGAGAATTTAATTCGCTCTGGTGCAATTGACATAATAGTGATTGACTCTGTTGCTGCGCTGACTCCACGTAGTGAGATTGAAGGTGAAATGGGGGATTCAAAAATGGGATTACATGCTCGTTTAATGTCTCAGGCGTTGCGTAAATTAACTGCAACCATTAGTAAGACGGGTTGCTGTTGTATTTTTATCAATCAATTGCGCGAAAAAATTGGGGTCATGTTTGGAAACCCTGAAACAACCACTGGAGGTAATGCCCTTAAATTTTATGCATCTGTTAGGCTTGATATACGAAGAATAAGTCAGATCAAAGAAGGAGAAGATATTAAAGGTAATAGAGCTCGTGTAAAAGTTGTGAAGAATAAGGTAGCCCCACCTTTCCGTAAAGCTGAATTTGATATTATATATGGAGAAGGTATTTCCAGAACCGGAGAAATTATTGATATGGGTGTTGAAGCCTCCATTGTTAAGAAAAGTGGCTCATGGTTTAGTTATGGTGATACAAAACTTGGTCAGGGTAGAGATGCTGTGAGAAAATTATTGCTCGATAATCCTGAATTATCTGAAGAAATTGAATCGAAAATCAGAGAATCTGAAATAGTAGAATAAAATATTAGTGAAATAAGTGTTGGATCCGGGTGACTTTATTTAGCATAAATCATCCGGATTTCTTTTAAATTATCCACTAATTCAGTTGAAGATTCTAGCAGATTATTAAAATCTTCATCCAAGCCAACAGTGTTCTCTAACTTAGCTTTATCTTCCAATATTTTTGAATGCAATTTTGGTATTTCAGCCATAAAATTTGCGATCACACCTTTAAGACTGTGTGCATTAAAGGTTAATGCTTTCATGTCTAAATCTTCTATGTTTTGTTTTATCTTACTCATCCGTTCAGGGTGCTCATTGATAAACATATCAATAATCTCGACGATTAATTCTTTATCAAAATATTTAAAGTTTTCCTGAAATTTTTCTTTATCGATCATCATATCCCTGCCATTTATCTTATTATCATTGCCTGCAAATGTATAAAAGATTTCGAATCAAACTCAAAATTGAATGATAGAATGCTGTTCAATTTTTTTTATCAATAAATCTGGATTTACTGGCTTCGAAAGATAATCATCAATACCAGCCTCCAGTAAAACATGTCTGTTGTGGTGAGGATCACTTGCCGTTACTGCTATAATTGGAACATGATTTTTGTACCCATTTTCCTTTTTTCTGATATTTATTGTGGCTTGTAATCCATCCATTTCTGGCATAGCAATATCCATGAGAATTAAATCATATTTTGAATTGCTAAAACATGTGATAGCTTCATTCCCATTCTTAGCTATTGTCAGCGAAATATTGTCTTTATTTAAATAAGCACATAACACCTTTTGGTTTATGTCGTTATCTTCAACTATTAATATTTTATACATTCAGCTTTATTATGGTAGTAGTATATCATAATTTGTGCCAATTTTTTAATGTATAGAAACACAGTTGTTTAGAAGTAGGGTAGTTCTATAATATACGATTTTGTCTCAATTATGGAAAGTTTAAAATAGAATTGAACCAATTTGATAAACAGCTAAGGAAAGAAGATAAGCTAAGCCAGTTGTATAAGCAGCCATAAACAAACCCCATTTCCAACCGCCAGATTCTTTCTTAATTGCTGCAATCACAGCTACACAGGGGAAGTATACCAGTATGAAAATTAAAAAGGAAAAGGCTGAAACAGAAGTAAATACTTTCTCTCCAGCTCTACTGGGATGTGAAAATGTGAGTTCTTTTAATTTATAGGATAAACCTTTGTCATCTTCAGCGGTAATATCCGTTTGATTAAGTACACCGAGAGTACTCACTACAATTTCTTTTCCAGCAATACCTGCCAGTAAGCTTACACCCATTCTCCAATCAAATCCTAATGGTAAAATAGCTGGTTCTATAAAATGGCCAATTCTTCCGATAAATGAATTTTCTTGTTGAGCACTTAATCGACTGTTCTCGATCTGATGAAGCTGGATTATTTTTTCAGTGTTTATCGAATCTAAGTATAGATCAGTGGTTGATTTTTGAGCAAGTATATCAAATTGAGTTATTGTGTTTTTTACTTGTAATTCATATGTTTCATTGATGCTATCTGATTTAGGAAAATATCCTAATGCCCAGATAATGATGGAGGCTATCAAAATAATACCACCCATTTTTTTTAAATATTGAGAACCTTTGAACCATGTGTGCTTGAAAAGTGATTTAGCTGTGGGCATTCTGTAAGGAGGGAGTTCCATTACAAATGGTAATTCCTTGGATTTGAAAAGTGTTTTCTTGAATATTATCGCAATAATTATTGATAAAATAATCCCAATAGCATATATGGTGAAAAGCATAAGTCCTGCGTGATCAGGAAAAAAAGCACCAATGATTAAAACATAAATGGGTAGTCGAGCACTACATGACATAAATGGGTTGATCAGCATGGTGACCAGTCTGTCGTTGCGACCACCAATAGTTCGAGTAGCCATAATTGCTGGAACATTGCACCCAAAACCCATCAACATTGGAATAAATGATCGCCCATGTAGTCCAATCTTGTGCATGATCTTATCAACAATAAAAGCTATACGGGCCATATAACCGGTATCTTCCATAATGGAAATGAAGAAGAATAGTATTAAAATGTTAGGAAGAAATACAATAACTCCGCCAACACCTCCAATAATTCCATCTACTAGAAGATCGCGAAACATATTTTGAGGTAAAGCATCTGATACTAATGTCCCTAGTTTACCAACAAGTATTTCAAGCCATTCCATGGGATAGGCTCCTAAAGAAAAGGTAGATTGAAACATCAACCACATAAAAAACACAAAGATTGGGTAACTTAGCAGCTTGTTTGTAAGTATGTTGTCTATCAGGCGGCTGCGGTGCCGAATATTCTTTTGACTTTGAATAAATGTTTCTTTTAAAGCTCCTTCAATAAATCCATATTTATAATCTGTAATAATGGTTTCTGTCGTATCCTTAAAATGATTTTCAACGCTTTTGATTTCGTTTTCAGTAACTTGGAAGATTTCTAAATGGTTCTCACAGCTTTTTTTAACACGATCTTGCTCCTCTTTGTCTTGTTCTAATAATTTGATAGCAATAAAACGAGGTGAGACGACATTTGTTAGCGCTCTGTTTTTCTCAATCCTAATAACATTCTGTAATTGACTAATTGATTTTTCAATTTCTTCTCCATAATTAATATGGATATGTCGAAGGCTTGGTTCATTATCTTCATAAACCTCAATAACTTTGTTGAAGAGTTGTTTTAATCCTTT
>JBFFMB010000011.1:0-12504 GCA_041554455.1 Bacteroidales bacterium | reverse complement strand
ATTCAATCCGGCTCAAGCCTAAGCTTCGATGATAAAAAACCATTATTATCAATCATTTTGGTTTTTTTTAATAAAGCAGAATTCAGTTTTGCTTGCTTACAATCCATTCAGAAATACATTGACATTGCTTATGAACTTATTATCATTGATAATAATTCTACCGACCAGACAAGCCTATTATTAGATCGCATCAATGGAACAATCATTATTCGCAATAATGAAAATCAACATTTTTTAAAAGCCTGCAATCAAGCCATTCCTCACATTAAGGGGAAGTACATTCTTTTCTTAAATAATGATGCCGAATTGCTGGAAGGAAGTATTCATTCAGCGCTTCAAAGCATTGAGACAAATAAGAATTGCGGAGCTGTTGGTGGGAAGATCATTCTTCCAAATGGGAAACTCCAAGAAGCAGGAAGCATTATATGGAGCGACGGATCTTGCTTGGGTTACGGCAGAGATCAATCGCCATACCTGCCGGAATTTAATTTCAAGCGGGTCGTTGATTATTGCTCAGGTGCCTTTTTGATAACCAAAACAGAACTATTTAAAAAATACGGTGGTTTTGACACACGTTTTGAGCCGGCCTATTACGAAGAAACAGACTATTGCTTATGGCTACAAGAACAAGGAATGGAGGTTGTTTATGATCCAAATGCAGTTATTCGACATTTTGAATTCGGAAGTGGAGTATCCGAAGAAATCATTAAACTTCATCAAAAAAATCAACAATTATTTTTTGAAAAACATCAATCACAATTAGAAAAACATTCATCGCCCAATAAGCCCCAATTACTAATCAGTAGATTTGCGGCCTCTCAACATTCGCATAAAAAAATACTATACATTGATGATAGAGTTCCTCATAATGATTTAGGATCTGGATTTCCTCGATCAAACACAATTATTCAATGTTTACAAGAATTAGGATATCAGATCACCATTTATCCTCTCAACTATCCAAATGAAGATCATTGGAATGAAGTTTATAGAGATATCGATCCCTATATTGAAGTAATCAAAGAATCTGGAGTACATGGATTCAAACGGTTCATGACTTCCAGAGAAAACTTTTATGATTTCCTTTGGATTAGTCGCCCTCACAATATAAAAGCGATTCAAAAACAACTGAAATCCTTCGCACAAAGCAGTAAAATAATATACGATGCTGAGGCCATTTTTACCGATAGAGATATCATTCGAAAACAAATGAAAGGTGCCAAGCTGAATGAACATAAAATACAATCCCTATACCTAAAAGAAATTACGAATTCTTTAATCGCTGGGATAACCTTGGCGGTTTCTAAAACAGATGCTAAAAAATTTATAGACTTTGGAGTATCAAATGTAAAGGTGTTAGGTCATACATTAAACACACGAAAATCAATAGTCCACTTTGAAGATCGTTCCGGCTTATTGTTTGTAGGAAATCTCGATGATGAATCTTCTCCAAATGCAGATTCCATTCGTTGGTTTGTAAATGAAATATTTCCCATACTTAAAAATACAATCCCAGATATATCCCTTGATATTATTGGCACATGTCGAGCCAAAAGTATTCAATTATTGAATTCAGAAAGAATCAGAATTCATGGAAAAATAAGCAATTTGATAGAATTTTACGATTCATCCAGAGTATTTATAGCTCCTACAAGATTTGCCGCCGGACTACCTTATAAGATCCATGAAGCTGCTGCAAACGGCCTCCCAGTTGTCGCAACAAAAATATTAGGCGAACAATTAAACTGGCAAAACAAAAGATCAATTATGATTGCTGATATTGAAAAAGAAAATTTTTCAAACGCGATTATTGAACTTTATACCAATAAAGAATTGTGGCTAAATATTCAAAAAAATGCTTATCAAGAAATTGAGCATTCGCATTCGTATTCTGAATATAAAAAGACCATTGCTGGCATTCTAAATTCAATTTAAATGGGAATGATGAAAACGAATAAAGAAATGAAACTACCTATTGTCATCTTAAATTGGAACGGATTTAATGACACACAGGAGTGTATCAATTCAATTCTAGCAGAAAATCCAGAGAATATCATCATTCATTTAATTGATAATGGATCGGACGAAGAAGATTCACAGGCCATAAAAAAACATTTTGGCAATGAGCCTACAATCCAGATTACGTTCAATAAGAGTAATTTGGGATATACAAAAGCTCATAATCGAATCATCGATAAACTTATTAAAGAAGGTCATCAATACATTTTCCTTTTGAATAACGACACCATTGCACCCCCAAAAAGCATTGTTTATTTACAGGAGAATCTTAAGCATTTCGACACAGATATATTGAGTTGCAAAATGATTAAATATGATGATCAGCATCTGATGGACAACTCAGGACATAAGATGTTATCGAGTGGAGAAATCATCCCCATCGGTCAAAATGAAAACATTAAAAAATACACTAATAGATTTGAAAATATTGGGGCAAGTGCAGGAGCAGCCTTATATTCAGCGGATATGCTTAAAGACATTGGTTTATTTGATGAGTATTTTGAGACCGGTTATGAAGATGCAGAACTTGGTTTAAGAGCGTTTATTGCCGGATACAAATGCCTATTTGAACCAGAAGTAATAATCTACCATAAAATGGGGCGATCCCTTAAAAAAGTGTTTGATTACAATTACGCATTAAAAACTCAATTAAATATTTTTTACACTTATTTAAAATTAGTTCATTGGCAGGTGATCGCAATTAATATAATTCCATGGATCCTTCGGTTTATATTGATTACATTTATTGGAATTATTCGTTTTCGTTTCAAGTATTTAAAAATTCTTTACACAGCTTTAGGAATCATTCTGTTTAAAGATTTGGGAATAGTATTAAGGGCTCGGAAATCAGCAAAAAGACTTAGACGAATCCATTGGTGGCGTTTATTAGTAAAGCAAGAGTTTTTTTTAAAAAATGACATACGGAAATTTTATACCTTTATTATTAAAGGAGAAAAGTCCTATTTAGAAAACTATTAAAAAAATGCATATCGTTATTATAGCAGACCCACTCGATAAGCAATCAGCAGGTGTTTTTTACTATGCTAAAAATCTCATTTTATCTCTTTTGGACATTGACAAAAAAAACACCTATTCAATTATAAAACTCAACGCTCGAGAAATTTCAGAAAACATACAATCTATCCCTCTTAAAAATACATTTACTTTTCTTCATGATGACCCTTATCGCACATTTATCACACTACCAAAACTCATTAAAAAATTAAAGCCTGACGTTGTTGTTGAACTAGCTCATTTCGGTCCCTTTAATTTACCAAAGACAATCAAGCGAGTAACAATCATTCATGATTTAACACCAATAAAATTTCCACAATACCATAAGTTTTATAGCCAATTCTTACAAAAACTTTTCCTTCCCGGAATTGTAAAAAAAGCGGATCTTTTAATAACAAATTCAAAAAACACAAGTCTCGATTTACAACACTATTATCCAAAATCAAAAGGCAAAACGGAGACTATCCATCTTGGTAAATCAGAAGGATTTAAACCTTCATTTTCAAAAAACATACTCAAACAACATAAAATTAGCAAACCTTATTTTTTCACTGTTGGTACTATTGAACCAAGAAAAAATCTAATCACTTTACTTGAAGCTTATAAATTATTCAGGCAAAAAAACGAAACTGAAATTGAATTAATTATCTCCGGAGGGATTGGATGGAAATCAAAAGAATTTTTCAAAAATTACTTCAATCATCCTTTTAAAGATGACATAAAATTAATTGGTTATGCGAGCAGACAGCATCTACCTTATCTATATTCTCATGCGGAGGCTTTTGTATTCCCTAGCCTTTATGAAGGCTTTGGATTACCAATAGTTGAAGCCATGGCATGCGGAACAGCATGTATCGTATCTAATACATCAAGTATCCCTGAAGTTTGTGAAGATGCTGCGATTTACTTTAACCCTAACTCTTCGGAAGAATTATCTGAGAAGATGGAACAAATTGCTAATAATAAAGAATTACAGAGAGAATTTATGGAAAAATCAATGATTCAGGCCAAAAAATTCTCCTGGGAAATACATGCCAAAGAATTCATTCGCCTCATGGAAACCTATTTTTCATAAAATGAAAATACTTTTTGTACTCGAATTTTACTATCCAAATGTGGGTGGTGTTGAAAAACTTTTCAAAAGCCTTGCTGAAGCATTGGCAAAAAACGGAGATGAGGTTTTGGTGATTACAAATCGTTATGATCACAGGTTAAAAAGAAAAGAAGTTATAAATGGTGTGAACATAAAACGCCTTCATTTATTCAATCGATTTTTTTTCACCTTTTTTAGTTTGCCTCAAATCCTGAGACATGGCAGAGCCTATGACATCATACATACGACTTCTTACAATGCAGCACTCCCAGCATGGATAGCGGCTAAACTTCTACAAAAAAAAGTTATCATTACATTTCATGAGGTATGGGGAAAGTTGTGGTTCAAATTACCCTTCATAAACATCATCCAGAAAACATTCTTTTACTTATTTGAACAATTGATACTGAAACTTCCATTTAATAAATACGTGGCTGTTTCAGATTCAACAAAGGACAATTTAATCGCTCATGCTGTGCAGGAGAGTAGAATTATTCGCATTTATAATGGGATAGAATATCCTTCGGAAAACAAAAAAATGACAGGTAAAACCAATGACAAATTCACCTTTACATACCTCGGTCGATTAGGAATTTCAAAAGGATTGGAATTTTTAATTCCTGCAGCAAAAGCATTTATGTCAAGACACCCAAACTCGATTTTTAAATTTATCTCACCCAAAACCCCCACTAATCTTTATCGAAAAATTAAAAAATTGATTCAGAAACATAATTTGCAAAACGATGTTTTTTTTCATCACAACTTAAGTCAACCTGAATTAAAGAACGAACTTCTATCATCCGATTGTATTGTCATCCCTTCACATAGTGAAGGCTTTTGTTTTGTTGCAGCAGAAGCGGCTTCACTGAAAATTCCAATTATAACATCCGGCAGAGAAGCACTTAAAGAAGTTGTTTCAGGAGAATTTATTGTGATGGACGATTTGAGTAAAAAATCGTTATTCGATGCTTTGGTTAAAGCGAATAGTTCAAATTTTGAGTTCTCGCCTCTTAAATTATTTCCTCTTGACCATTGCATTCAGGAATACCAAAAGCTCTATGAGAAAATTTAAGATTCCTTAATTTTCTTTTTCAGCTCCTCTATTTCCATTTTCATCAATCCAACATCTTGTCCCATTTTTTTAATCCACTCAGATTGTCTGGAAATAATAACAGAAAATTCAATCATAATAAAAAACACGGCCATAAAAAGAATTAGGAACAATGCGGCAGGGGGATAAGCAATTCCAACAATATCCGAAACCCAGTCCAGACCCTTTCTCCAAAAAGAAAACACAATAAAAACAACACCAAAAAACAACCACAACAATGAGTATTTCTCTTTGAGGTGTTTTTGTCTAATTAAAAAAAGAATTACAATCACTAATAATATGCTTCCGGCAATTGCTAAATACTGAATTCTTGTCGTTTCCATGATTAACATTTTTAATAAATTTTATGTGACCGCAAGGCAGCCATTGTCATAGCCAGTAAAACACGAATGATATAATAAGGTCCTTTCCATAGTGGAATCGATGACACTCCACCCTGACGGCTCCTCATTTCGGTAAAAACCTCTTTCATTTTAAAACCATTTCTCCCCAAAAGAATAATGAGTTCAGGCTCGGGATATTCTCCGGGATAATGTTCGGATAAAAACTCAATAGCCCTTCTATTATATGATCTAAAACCTGAAGTTTGATCAGAAATTTGTTGTCTAGTATATAAAAAACTAAAAAAACGAAGTATTCTTATTCCCATCAACCTAAACACATCAGGCTTATAGTGGGTGCCATTTTGAATAAAACGAGAGCCAATGACACAATCATATTCTAGCTTTCTAATTGGAAGTAGAATTTTTTCAATTTCACTAATAAGATGTTGCCCATCACCATCAAATTGAAGGGCAAAACTATAGTTATATTTATCGGCAAATTTAAATCCACTTTGAACACATCCACCAATACCAACATTAAAAGGAAGATCAATCACAAAAGCCATTTCGGTTTTTTTGGCCAGTATGCTCGTTCTGTCTGTCGAACCATCATTGACAACCAAGACATCAAATGCTGGATATGTAGATTTAACGGAGAGTATAGCTTCTGTAATCGTTTCTTCCTCATTATATGCCGGGATTATTACAAGTGTTTTCTCCATAATCAATTTTTATTATGATGTTTGGGGGATTGTATTTTCTCTTGAAGAGAATTGACAAGTTTCGGAGCAAGCGTATCTCCTAGTGTAGCTGCCTTCACAAAATCAATAAATGCATGATCCAGATCAGATAATCCATAGTAACACATCCCGCGATAACGAAACACCAATGAATTATTATTACTTATTGAAATGGATGTATCAAAATCAAGAATGGCTTCTCTCAAATGATTTAGACCCATTTTGGCTTTAGCTCTATTATTATAAGCACCCTCAAAATTAGGTCTAATAGCAATTGCTTTCGTTAAATCATTGATAGCCTCAACAAAATCTGCATTATTTAATTTTAACTGCCCCCTATTGTTATAAGCTTCAGCAAAATCAGGTTTGATTTTTATGGCTTGATTAAAATCTGTCATTGCGCTTTCAAAATCACCTATATATATTTTTGCATTTGCACGATTAAACCACGCTGACTCTAGTGATGGTTTCAATGCAATGGCACTATCAAAATCAATTATGGCAGATTGATAATCCTGAATATGAATCTTTGCAACACCACGAGAATCATAGGATTCTGCAAAGTCTTTTTTGTAACGGATACTTTGCGTTAAATCCATAATTGCAGCCTTGGGCTTATTCAGATAAGCAGCAACCTCAGCGCGATTAAAATAGCCCAACCAATTAGGGTGGTCATCAACTTCAATCGCTCTATTAAAATGATACAATGCTCTTTGATACTGAGAAATATGAAAATAGGCTTCCCCAAGATTTAAATGTGCACGAACTTTATTTGGCGACTTCTTCAAGACATCTGTCCAAAGTGAAAGCTCAGTTTTCCAAACTCTATTACGATTAAAGGTAGCTAGACTATAAACAAAAACAATTAGCAAGAGTAAAATGATGAAAGAATTGTTTTTTTTTATGTTCACGTTTTCTACTAATAAAACAACTAACACTAAGGCAAATCCAAACATCGAAAGATATAATCGATGCTCAAAAATCACATCTTTAATAGGTATTATTGATGATTCAACCAAAAGGCTCACATATATCCAGAGTATCCCAAAAGATATTATTTTGTGCTTTTTAAACAATCGGACAGCAAGGTAAATAACACCTAAATTTAAAAGCAAACTAGCGATCTCCTTAACTCCCCAGAACGTCGTTGAAATGGGAAAATCATAATCCAGATTTTGGGAAACAGGGAAAATAAAGAGCTGGAAATATTTTACGAAAACACGAAATTGAGTAACTAAATAATCCGCCCGACTAATCGAATCCGTCTCTTTTGGAATCAATCCTGCAACACTAATGGCCACCGCAGCAGCCAATAAAACTCCTGCAAAAACTAAGAGATAGTTTTTGAAAATCTTTCCGTTTAAATCGCGAACAAAAAAGAATTCAACTAAAAGGATTGCTAAGGGAATAGTGGCCGCTGTCTGTTTACACAATAAGGCTGCAGTAGCAAAAAGTATGGATAAAAAATAAAATAAATAAATCTTAAAAACGGAGGTCCTTTTGGCATATTCAAAGCGTCCAAGGAGATAAAAGTAAATGGAGCCCAAATAAAACAAAGCTAGCATGGATGTCATCCGTTGAACAATGTATGTGACCGACTGTGTTTGTATGGGGTGTGATACAAAAATAAGAGCTACAAATAAAGCCAGAATCCGTTCATCTAGTTCAATAAGAGTTGATTTAATTTCAGCCTTTTTGATTAATAAATGGCTTAATAAAAAGACCATGATTCCGGAAAGAATATGAACGATCAAATTAAATAAATGATAACCAAAAACGTTTGTTCCACCGAAATAATGATTCAATGAAAGGCTAAAGAAAGACAGTGGTCTTTCATTGATGTTAGTCCAAGAAGAAATATTTGAGAAACGCTCAATATCATTCAGATTTGCTTGTTTAGCAATATGAACACCATCATCGAATTGAAAATCGGCATAAAATGAATTGGAATAAATAGCAAAAGAAAGTATAATGATCAATAGTATACTGAACAGCGTAAAATTCCTTTTAATAATCATCCTTAAATCGTTTTATAAACTAAAGATACTTAAAATCATTTAGTAAATATAAGCGGCCTTATGTAACTTTTTAAGTGAATTTATTGGTTTAGGAGGATTTAAGTCCTTGGCTAAGAACTTATAAATCTTTACCCGAATCTCTTTAGCTATTTTAGTATCCATACGATCAAAGGAATGACCACCTGGGACCGCTTGATAAATCTCATAATCAAATTTCTTACCATCTGCTTTTAGCGATTTGATTAAATGCTCTACTTCTAAAACGTTAACATCATCATCGATGGTATTGGTATGTATAAGCAAGGGTGTATTTTGAAATTTCTTGGTTTGCCATGCTGGCGATCTCCGTTTATATTCTTCAACATCTTCGTAAGCTGTTTTGCCAATATGATAATCTGCGGAATATAGCGCTCGGTAATTATCGGTATAATAACCCATCCGTGAAATCAAATCACTCACAGGAACACCGGCAAAGGCCGCCTGATAGTTTTCTGGATGATCAAATATATTCATAAGAGTAATCAAGCCCCCATGACTCCAACCCATAATTCCAACTCGATTTTTATCAATAAATTCATAATTTTCGATCATATAATTTCGGCTTGCATTGACATCCTCAATTTCCAATCCTCCATAGTCAATTTTCTCATACATCCCTTTACCATATCCTGTGCTACCGCGATACTCTGCAGCAACCACAATATATCCTTGAGAAACAAGCTCACGAACGATATGGGTATAATAGGTGCCGAAATTCGAATGAACTCCACCATGAGGCAAAACCATCAAGGGGTATTTTTTAGTCAAATCAATATCCTTAGGGATAAAAACATAGCTCCAGAATTTCACCGGATTTGTTGCCCCCATAGCCGTAGGATTTTCAACATGCGCCAGTGGAGGTCCATATATATAAACTTTATCAACATGAGCAATATCTCCGACCCTTTCAAACCAAAGGAGATCGTCTATTTTTTTCAGTAACACATCAAACGTATGATCCTGATTTTCCATCTGATTTTTGATTTGTGTAACTTCTTTTTTAATCTCACTAAACGATTCTTGAGAGAAAGCTATACTCACACAAAAAAAGAGACTTACAATAGCTAGATTTCTTATTCGATTTTTCATTTTAAGATTTTTTATGATAATGTACGAATTTAGTAGAATTAGCTGATTTTTGCAAAATAAAAAAAGGGACAATTTACGTCCCCTTCCAAAATAAAAGTTTAGCAAATCACTTATTGTTCAATTTTCAATAGATATCCAACCTTACGAATAGTTTTCAAACTTACGGCCGTTTCATCTTGAAAATATTTTCGCAATCGACTAATAAAAACATCCATCGAACGACCCAAAAAATAGTCATTTTCGCCCCATAAATCAGAAAGAATATCTTCTCTTTTTACAGTTTGGTTAGCATGTTGAAATAAGTATTTCAACAATTCGGCTTCTCGCAAAGTCAAGGTATGGGTCTCGTCAGGAGTCTCTAATTTCAAAGCTTCAAAATTAAAACGAGATGTACCTAGGATAAATTCATTGTTTTCATTGGAACTAATTTTGCTTTTCCTGTTCAAAATATTTTGTAAACGTTGGATCAACTCCTCCACTTCAAAGGGCTTACAAATATAATCGTCGGCAATAGCAAGGCCTTTCAATCGATCTTCCTTTAAATTCCGTGCTGTTAAAAAAACAATCCACATCGATGGATTATCTTTTTTAATATCCTGAGCCAAGGAAAAGCCATCTTGCTTAGGTAACATCACATCAAGGATACAAAGATCAAGTTGATTATTTTTATATTTATTCCAGCCATCTTCACCATCTACAGCAGAAATTACCTCGAATCCCTGCAATTGAAGAAAGGATGTCAGAAGATTCCGAAAATCTCTTTCATCTTCCACTAAAAGCAACTTACTCATAATTCATTTTTATTAAAACGTATAAAAAATGTCGTTCCTTTCTTCAATTCACTTTCCAGCCAAATCTGCCCATTATGTGCTTCAATAATATTTCTCACATAAAACAATCCTAAACCCAAACCTTTGGTATTATGAACGGAAGAATTATCAACTCTATAAAATTTATTAAAAATATGTTTCTGATCATCGTCACTAATACCAAGACCATTATCGCTAATTTTTAAAATAATTTTGTCTGAATCCTCCACTAAATCAATCATTAATTTCAACGAATCCCTTTTATATTTTACGGCATTATCCAACAAATTATTCAAGGCGATGGATAATTGAAAAGTATCCACTAGCATATAAATTGTTTTTTTTGGGATAGAAATTTTAAAATCAACCTCATCATGGACCATTCTATAACTGTCAATCTTTTCATTTAAAAATTGAATGATATCAATCGATTTTAAATCGAGATTCATTCCCTTTTTTTCCCAAACACTGACATCCAATATTTGATCAATAATTTGTGTTAAGTGCTTATTTTGACGATGAATGATTTGAGCCAATTCTTTTATTTTTTTATCATCTTTTCTCATCTCATCATTTGATAAACCATGACTAGCTAGGGAAATAGTTGAAAGTGGTGTTTTTAATTCATGGGTCATATTATTGATAAAATCAGATTTTAAATCCGAAATTTTCTTTTGTTTCATCAAGTTTCTGATCGTGAAATAGAATACAAAACTAATGATCAAAATAGATAGTGTAATCAGTACTAAAACGCCTATCATTTCACCAAAAATAATTTGTTGTTTTTTGGTAAAATCAACATATACATCAAAATTTATCGCAAAATAATTTCTTTCAGCTTTAAAATTATCAAGTAAAGAACCACGAAGATTATCATTTAAAGACAGAGGGGCTTTGTTTTCAAACACCAAGGTGTCATTTTGAATAATAGGAAATACCATTAAATCCTCCAGCAATCCAAAATCATGAATAATAAATCGAGCTTTGATATTTGGATCCATTTTTTGCTGACCCAATTTATAACTAAAGACACGACTAAAAGGCTCAATTTCGTTGATCAATCGAACAATATCATTTGTAATGGAACTTCGAAGAGAGTCTGTTAATTTAGAATCATCCACAAATTTCAGGTCTTTATAATAAAAACTTAATTGATCCAAATACAAATACATGGAATCCAGGCCTTGGTCAGATGAATATTGATTAAGCTCATCCATAGCCTCACGAATCACCTTATTATATCTGGTATCAAAATCACTAGATCTCACTTGATGGACATTGATAATGGTATAAAACTGAATTACCAAAAAGATAATTAAAGCAATGAGTGATACACTTATGATTATCCGAGGCTTCATTAACAATTATTTAAAATTATCCTGAAATAAAATTAACTCTTTTTTTCAATCCAAAATCACATTAACAAAACCTTAACCAAGCATTAACATCAAATCAATATTCCTGTTCCTAATTTTACCTCAAGAAAACATTCTAATCATTAAAAACAATCACATGAAATCAAAAGCAATTATCAGCCTAATCCTTTTCACCTTCCTTTTTAAAGGATTAGCAATTGGTCAAACAAATAAAACCAAGGGAAAAGCAGAAAAAAGAGCAGTAGAGTTTTATCAAAACAGAGAAGGAAATTTAGATAGTCTACTTAGGTTGAGGGGCACTGGTTATGCTGTACCCAATGCTGAATGGTCTAGAGCACAAGACAGTTATTTTCAACTGCTCGATAATTCAAGTAAATCCTCTTTATCATTTCGCAAAGAATTCAAAGAGAATAAAACCATAAATCGTTCGTATGATATGGAGTTTACAAAAGATCATAAATCAATGAGTATTAAAATTAATGCACAAGCCCGTGAAGGTATTGTACAAATTGTAATTATTAAGCCTGACGGTAAAAACTTTAAAGTTTTAGAAGTAGAAGACATGGAGAGTCTTGGGTGGAATCATACCCTAAATGCCTATACCGAAGGTAATAAAAAAGAATATGAAGGACTATGGCAAGTAAAAGTAAGCGTTAAGGATGCTAAAGGATACTTTGATATAAAGTTAAGTCTAAAATAAATCCTGCTTTTCATTTTACGAAATGAAATAAAAAGGGGAACACTTTATTTAGTGTTCCCCTTTTTTTTCATTTCGTAAAATGAAAAACAGGATTTATTTAAGACTTAACTTTATATCATAGTATCCTTTAGCATCCTTAACGCTTACTTTTACTTGCCATAGTCCTTCATATT